>JANPIQ010000433.1:0-3740 GCA_031425075.1 Sphingomonadales bacterium | reverse complement strand
TCAGCACCCAGATCGTCGATGAAGCTCGCTTCGGTCGTGACCTTGTCGGCTTCGACACCGAGATGCTCGACAACGATTTTCTTCACGCGGTCGGCAGTGTCGCTCATGTACGGTCCTTCTCGTTCATATGAGGGCAAGATTGGCGCAAGCCCTAGTCCGCCATTTGGGGGCTGGCAAGGGGGCAAGCGGCGAAGGCTTAACCTCGATTGGCAAAGTCGAGTTCCGCACGCCGCACAAGATCGCGCAGGCTGGTGTAAAGCCGCACCAGCGCTTTTGGATCGTCACCGGGCTTGTCGAGACCCTGCGCGCGCAACACATTCTCCATGGCTTCGAACATCGCGGCATTGCCACCGCTTTCGGGCGCGGCAAAAAGCCGGTCAATGACAGGATCGAGCCGGGTCAGATCGATCTTGCGTGCGGCATAAAAGCTCCGCAGCCGGTCGATGACCATCACCGCCGAACCGCGCTGCATTGCGGCATCGGATTGTTCGCGGCTCCAGCCAAGCCGTGCGGCGCATTCGCCGATGCTGCGATCATAGGCGGCAGCGGCGAGCTTGGCCGGATCGCTATCGCCACCGGGCAGATCGGCGATCAGCTTGCCCAGTCGCTCGCCTGCCAGCACCCGTTGCTCGATTGTCAACGCCTCGACGGGGCAGGCCACCGGCGGTGGCGCGACGATGGACGAGGCAAGAAATGCCAGGATCATAGCATCGCCATCCCACCGTTCACGTGCAGCGTCTGCCCTGTGACATAGCCTGCCTCGCGGCTCGCAAGATAGACGGCAGCTGCACCGATATCGTCGCCGGTGCCCAGCGCCCCCAGCGGAATGCGGCCGAGCAGCGCCTCTTTCTGCGCCTCGGCCAGCCCATCGGTCATCGGCGAGGTGATGAACCCCGGCGCGATGCAGTTGACCGTGATGTTCCGGCTTGCCAGTTCCTGCGCCAGCGCTTTCGACATTGCCGTAAGCCCGCCTTTGGACGCAGCATAATTGGCCTGCCCCGGATTGCCCGTTGTGCCAACCACACTCGTCACGGTGATGACCCGCCCGAAACGCGCCTTCATCATCGGCTTGGCAGCGGCACGGCACAGCCGGAATGCGGCTTCGAGATTGATCCGGATCACATCGGCCCAATCCTCATCCTTCATCCGCAGGATCAGCCCGTCGCGCGTAACACCAGCATTGTTGACCAAAATGTCGAGCTTCCCCAGCGCCGCGATGGCAGAAGGCACCAGCGCCTCAACCGATGCCGCATCGCCAAGGTTGCACGGCAGGATCGGACAATCGCCGCCAATATTGGCAGCGACGGCCGTGAGCGCATCCTCACGCGTCCCCGAAAGCGCCACAAGCGCCCCCTGCCTAGCCAGGGCCTTCGCCACCGCCGACCCGATGCCGCCCGAGGCACCTGTGACAAGGGCAGTCATTCCTGTGAGATCGAACATGTTCTACCTTTCAGACTTCGGATTGGTTCATATCATCGCTTTCGCGCAGAGGCGCAGAGGTCGCAAAGGGCGCAGAGGCAGTGTGGCCATTCACAAGCCGCTTCAGCCCCTTAAGCAAAGTCGGTTCACCAAAGTTGATCAAGAGGCCTAGCGGCATTTTGGCCAAACGAAGGTAGGTCCGCAATTGCTTCGCGTGCGAAGCATGCAGTTTTTCCACCGACTTGATCTCAATCACGATTCGGTTCTCTACAAGCAAATCTATCTTAAATGCGCGGGAGAGATGTAGTCCGGCGTAATCGACGTCGACTGGCACTTGGCGCTCTGCGCGATAGCCAAGATCGTTCAGCATTTTTTGGAGAATCACCTCGTACACGGCCTCGAGCATTCCGGTCCAAGATCGATGAACCTGCATTGCAACGCCGATAACATCGTGGCTGATTTCGTCGATTGTCTTCAATGTCTCTGCGCCCTTTGCGAACTTTGCGTCTCTGCGCGAACCAACTTGCTTCAACCTACTGCGCGGAACTTACATCCCTCCCAACAGCGCCTCGATATCGTCCATGCTCACCACAGATTTGGCCACGGCGTCGGGCACCGTCCGTTTGACCATCGGCCCCACCACTCGGGCGCCGAACTCGATAAACTCATGGCACCCCCCCTCGAACATCGCTGCAACCGACTCGCGCCACCGCACCCGGCCCGTCACCTGCTCGATCAGCAGCCGGCGGATCGTATCGGGATCGGCCACTGCCGCCGATGTTACATTTGCAAAGACCGGCACCAGCGGTGCATCGATCCGCGCCGCTGCCAGCGCGTGTGACATTGCCTCGGCGGCAGGCTGCATCAGCGGGCAATGGAACGGCGCCGAGACCGTCAGCATCATCGCGCGTTTGATACCGTGATCCTTGATCATCGCCACCGCGCGCTCGACCGCCGCCGCATGGCCCGAAATCACGACCTGCCCCGGGGCATTGTCGTTGGCGATCACGCATATTTCCCCTTCGGCCGCCGCATCGGAAAGCGCCTGCGCCTGATCCACATCAGCCCCTAACAGCGCCGCCATCGCCCCCTCACCCGCTGGGACCGCCGCCTGCATTGCGCGGCCGCGTGTCTTCAACAGCCGCGCCGTCGTTCGCAGATCGATCGCGCCTGCCGCACTCAAGGCGGTATATTCGCCGAGCGAATGCCCCGCGACCGCGACCGCCTTTTCCGCCAGCCGCACCCCGCCTTCGCGTTCCAACACCCGCAACGTCGCAATCGCATTCGCCATGATCGCAGGCTGCGCATTTTCGGTCAGCGTGAGTTCGTCTTCAGGCCCGTCGGCCATCTACTTGAAATGATGCTGTCCCAGCGCGTCATCGACCTCCTGAAAAACCTCGCGCGCGACCGCCGATGCCGCCGCCAGTGCCTTGCCCATGCCGACCGACTGGCTCCCCTGCCCCGGGAAAATGAATGCGCGCGCCATGTGTCTCTCCTGATCTGTGGCGCGCGCTTTACGCCCGAAGAGGCAGAGCGCAACCCGCTTGACCCGGAGCCTGCGTCTGCGCAACACAAGCGTCATGCACAAACTCATCACCCTTCTTGCCCCCGCTTGCCTTTGGGCAATCGCGACCCCCGCCGCCGCCAATTGGGCCGATCAGTCCAAGGAGGCCACCGCCACATTCAAGGATTTCAAGTTCGTGAGCGGCGAGACGATCCCCGAACTGCGGATCAACTACACCACACTCGGCACCCCGCGGCGCAACCGACAAGGCGAAATCGAAAATGCCGTGCTCGTTCTCCACGGCACCGGCGGATCGGGGCGCAGCTTCCTTGTCACGCAATTCGCCGACGAAGTGTATGGCCCCGGCGCGCCGTTCGACATCACCAAGATGTTCGTCATCCTCCCCGACAATATCGGGCACGGGAAATCGTCCAAGCCGTCGGACGGCCTCCGCATGGCGTTCCCCAAATATGATTATGACGATATGGTGAAAGCGCAGCATCGGCTCGTTACCGAAACGCTCGGGATCAAGAATTTGCAGGTCATTCTTGGCACCTCGATGGGCTGCATGCACGCGTTCGTGTGGGGGACGACCTACCCCGGCGTCGCCAAGCGCCTCGCCCCCTTCGCGTGCCAGCCTGTGACCATCGCGGGCCGCAACCGGATGTGGCGCAAGATGTCGATCGACGCGATCATGAACGATCCAGCTTGGAACGCAGGCAACTACGCCGATCCGAACCTCGGCGCGATGCGGACAGTTGCCTATTTCTCAATCATCGCCGGAGCCAATGCCAGCGCAATGCAGGCGCAATTCCCG
>JANPIQ010000432.1:0-1868 GCA_031425075.1 Sphingomonadales bacterium | reverse complement strand
GGTTCAACGGACGTTCGTCATCGCCGACCACGCTTGGGCCGTATGATCCCGAAACGGTCGATGCATTCGAAGTCGGGCTGAAGGCAGACTGGCTCAACCGGACGCTGCGCACCAATATCGCGCTTTATTACACCAAATATGACGACAAGCAGGAAGAGGTCGTCCAGCCTTCGCCGCCCGGATCGGCAAGTCCGCAGGAAACTGTCGTGCGCAACGCATCATCGGCGAACATCAAGGGTGCCGAAGTCGAAGTCACCGCGCAATTGTCGAAGGAACTCAACTTCACCGCGTCATTCTCTTATACCGACGCAGAGTTCGACAGCTTTTTCAACGATCTCGTCGGGCTGACAACAGGAAGTCCGCCCGATGGCATTCCCGATGATGCATCGACGCTCACGCTGCGGCGCGCGCCCAAGACGCAATGGTCGGCAGGATTGAATTATAGCCGCGAAATGGGATCGGGAACGTTCGACGCCAGCACGATGCTGCGTTTCATCGCCAGCTATCAGACCTGCATCACGCCTGCGACACCGCGCGTTCCTGGCAACATCGTCAACGATCCGCGCTGCCGCACCGAGGATCGCGAAGATTTGTCGGCGCAGATCGGCTACACGATCCCATTCGGCGATGGCGATCGCAATGTCCGGATTTCGGCATTCGGGCGCAACCTGACCAACCACAAGGGATTGTCGGCCACTCTGCCCGTTGCAGGGCTGTTCACCTTTTCGACGGGGCGTCAGCCGCGCACCTACGGACTTGAGGTCGGCTTCAAGTTCTGATCGAAAACGACAGGCGCAAAGGGCGCGTCTCCATGTCAGATGGAGGCGCGCTCTTGCATGTGAGGGGATAAACCATGGCCGAACCCTTTTTCGATCACCCCTATCTGACCGGGCACCACGCGCCTGTCCGTTTCGAAGCCGATGCGCCCGATCTGATCGTCGAGGGCGAGATTCCTGCAGATCTTGAAGGCGTGTTTTACCGCAACGGCCCCGAGCCGCTCTATCCGCCGCGTGAGGGCGAATATCACTGGTTCGACGGCGATGGCATGGTTTACGTCTTCCACATCGGCGGCGGACGCGTTTCGATGCGCAACCGCTGGGTCAAAACCGAAAAGTTCGAGATGGAACGCGCCGCGGGCAAGCGGCTGTTCGGGCTGTTCGGCAATCCGATGACTGCCGATCCTGTGACGCAGGGTAAACGCTACAACACCGGCAATACCAACATCATCCTCCATGGCGGGAAGCTGCTCGCACTGATGGAAGGCGCGCCTGCGGTGGCGCTGTCCCCTCGCGATCTCGAAACGCTCGGCGAACACGACTATGCGGGCAAGATCACCACGACCTTTTCGGCGCACCCAAAGATCGATCCGCGCACCGGTGATCTAATTAATATTGGCGCAATGATCAACGGCCCGATGGGTGCCGCCGAAATCCGGATCGACACGATTGGCGCGGACGGAACAGTCAAGTCGAACGAAATCGTGCCGGTGCCGCACATGGCGCTGATGCACACATTCTTCCTCACCGAGAACTGGATGGTGTTTCCGGTAATCCCGATCGACGCCAATCTGGGGCGCTTCATGCAGGGCGGGCCGATGACCGCATGGGTCAATGGCCGCCCAACCAAGGTCGCGGTGATGCCGCGCGGTGGCAGCGCGAGCGATGTCAAATGGTTCGAATATGAACCGCGACACATGTTCCACGAACTCAATGTCTGGGAAGAAGACGGCAAGATCGTAGCCGATGTCGCGGCCGCCAATGGCACTGCGTTGTTCCCTGATGAGACCGGGGTGAAGCGCACGCATGGTGACACGCAACAGTCTCTGCGCCGCTGGACAATCGATCCGGTGGCACTCAGCCTCAAGGAAG
>JANPIQ010000431.1:0-3655 GCA_031425075.1 Sphingomonadales bacterium | reverse complement strand
ATGCCGAACAGCGAGGATCCGGGCGCGTTACGCTCGAAAATCACTTCGCCGGGGCCGAAGAACTTCGCTTCGCTGTCGAGCATGAATTCGCGCATCTGCAGCGGGTTCATGCCGTTCAGGATCGACACGTTGCTACGCAGGAATTCGAGCCATTCGCCGGTATTGCGACCCGCAGGCAGATCGGCGAACTTGGCCGCGATGATCGGTTCGTCGGCGGGTTTCAGCTCGGTGTTGCCGTTGATGAACTCGATGACGTCATGACCCTGGTTCATGCAGTGCTTGATAAGCGGATAGCCCGCCAGCGCGCCGATCACGAAAATCCCCGGCGCCGTCGTCTCGAACACCGGCGACAATTTGGGGAAGGCGGTGCGATCCTCGCTGGAAAATTCGATCCCGCATTCCTCCACAAAGGCGCGCGGCGGGGCCGATCCGATGCGTGCGATGATGCGATCGCACGGGATCCGCAATTCGCCATCACGGGTGGTGAGCGTGATGAAGCCCGGCTCGATCGAAGCGGTCTCGCTTTCGGTGCGGATCATCAGCTTGCCGGATTCGTGGTCCGCTGTCAGCGCCTTGACGTTCGCGTCCTTGGCGGTGGGGAAATCCATTCCGCGATTGAGAATCGAGACGGTGTTGCGCTGCGCCGGGTCTTCGGCGAGCCCGCGCGCGTTCTCGATCCCGGCATCACCGGTGCCGACGATCACGATATGCTCGTCGACATACTCTGCCGGGTCATCGAGCTGATACTGGACATGCGGCAGATCAGCGCCCGGGCAGCGCATGCGGTTGGGGTTGCCCTGGGTACCGATTGCCAGGATGATATAATCGGCCAGAAATTCAGCGCCGCGCGCAGTGCGGATGGTGAAATTGCCGCGCTCGCCCGAAACCGCCACGACCTCTGCCTGATAGGCGATGTTGACCCGCTGCGCGGCCATCTGCGCGTCCCAGGTCGCCAGTATATCCTCGCGAATCCCCTCGGCAAAATCGCAATCGGACCGCAGGTCGAGCCGCGTCGGGGTCGCCATCACCAGCTTGCCCTTTTGATATTTGAAGATCGTGTCCGACAGGTGATCGGTCTTTTCGAGGAGGACGTGGCTCAGCCCCAGTGCCGCCGCGCGCGCTGCCGCGCTCAGCCCTGCCGGGCCCGACCCGATAATCGCGATCTGCACGCGTTCGCTCATCGCCAGCCGACCGGCTGTGCGGGCCGGTCACGCATAATTGCAAAAATGGCGCGCGTCCCACGGCGCATCGGCGTCCCCCCAAGCCACGCGCCACCCGACAAGTCAGGCGACGCCATCCACCGAATGCAACCCGGGCATGTCATCTGCCCCTTGGCGGGGATTATGGCCACGAAAGCGCAGCCGCGTCAACCGGAGCAGGGCCGGGGACCGCAGTAAGTCAGGCCATCTCCGCGATGCGCGACAGCGCCACGCCTTGCGGCGCGGCATAATCGTGCCAGCCATCAGGGCCGAGCCGCTCGAGCGGGCGAAAACCGGTTTTATACGCCATGCGCCGCGACCCTTCGATCCAGTAGCCCAGATAGACATAGCCTAGGCCAGCCGCGCCTGCGCGCAGGATATGATCGAGAATGATATAGGTGCCCAATCCCTCGCGCAGCGGATGGTCCGCGTCGAAAAAGCTGTAAATCATCGACAGGCCATCGGCCTGACGATCGGTCAGGCAGCAGCCGACCAGCCGTCCCTGCCGCCCGCCAATCGATGGTTCGCGATATTCGACCAGATAGCTGTCGACCGGGGTCTGTTCGACCATGTCGGCAAAATCCTGTTCGTCCATATCGGCCATGCCGCCATCGGGGTGCCGCGACTGCAGATAGCGGTGGAGCAGCGCATATTGCTCCTGCGTTGCCCACGCCTTGCAGGCGCTGACCTCCAGATCGCCGTTGCGGCGCAGATTGCGCTTTTGCGAGCTGCTCGCCTGAAAATCGCGCGTCCGCACGCGCACCGAAATACAGGCGCCGCAATCGGTGCAGCTGGGGCGATAGGCCACCCCCTGGCTGCGCCGGAAGCCGATGCGCCCCAGTGCATCGTTGAGTTCGCCCGCATTGGCGCCCGCAAGCTCGGTGAACACCTTACGCTCGGTCTTACCCGCAATATAGGGGCACGGCGCAGGGCTCGTCACAAAAAATCTGGGAAAACGAAACGGTGCGCTCACGCCTGCATCACATCCTGCGAGTCATGGCGGGCGAATCCCCCACCCCGGCAAGCACTATGCCGCGCCATTAAGCCGGTGCAAAGCATGTTTACCAAACCTTGATGTGCCGGATTGAATCAACGCGCTTAATCGGCGCTGCTGCGCCTCGCCGGTCGCGCGAAGCGGGCACCCCAATTTGGGACGCCCGCCCAGCTGCATTGACTGCCCGCACGAACGGCGGGCCTTGGGCCTTCCTATAGTTGTTTCCAGAACACCACTTTGGTTTGACCGGGCGCGTAAAAGTCGCGAATGCGCGCTTCCTCGGCAAAACCTTCGCGCGTGTAGAAGCGGCGGGCCGCATCATATGCCGGATCGCTTCCCGTCTCGACTAGCAATAGGCGGCCCTCATTGCTTCTGATCCAATGTTCGAGATGCCGTACCAGTTCCGCGCCGACACCGGCGCGTTGACGCACTTTCGAAACGGCGATCGCCAGCAAGTTGTAGGTGCCCTCGGTCATCCTTTCCGGCTCGCAAAAAGCAAAACCTTCCAGCTGGCCATCGGCGAAAGCGACCAGCCAGATGCACGCAGAACCGCCACTTAGATACGGCTCGGCCATTGCCGCCAACATGGCGGAAGGAAACAGACCACTGTTGTCGAGGACGGATTCGACGCCACCGAGATCGTCGCGCACCATGGCGCGCACGAAGACATTGTTATTCATTGTTGATACCTTGATTGACCGCTCAAGCGGCACTTCAACCATGCGCATAGCCGATTGCACCGACACGCGGGTCGGGCGGCGCGCATTGCAATTCTCCAGACGGAGACGATGGCGGTTAAGCGGTCATGTCAGTGACATCTACACTTCCGACCCGGGTGTCAACATGGCGGTTGTAACGCTGCGCATCAATCGCCCGGGCGATATCCTTTGAGCTCGTTTCCGGTCAGCGTTGCCACGTGCAGCACGTTGGTCGATCCCGGGGTTCCGAACGGCACCCCCGCCATCATCACCAATTTTGCGCCCGCGCGGCCGATGCCGTGGCGCAGCGCCATGCGCTTGCCCTTGGCGATCATTTCTTCAAAGCTGCCAATGTCCTTGGTGCGCACCGCGTGCGCGCCCCAAAGCAGGCCCATGCGTCGCGCGGCATCGAGCTTGGGCGTCAGCACCAGTAGCGGCGCGCCGGGGCGTTCGCGCGCGACGCGGCGCGCGGTCGATCCCGATGCGGTAAAGCAGAGGATGGCATCGGCGCCGATGGTCGCGATGACGTTGGCCGCCGCTTCGGACAATGCATCAGCCGTCGTCGCGTCAGGCTTGGTTTCGGTGAAATGCAGGCGGCGGTAATAGTCGGGGTCGGCCTCGACCGATTTGGCGATGCTGTCCATCATCGTCACCGCCTCGATCGGCCAGGCGCCAGCCGCGGTTTCGGCGGACAGCATGATGGCGTCGGCACCGTCATAGATGGCGGATGCGACGTCGGACACTTCGGCGCGCGTCGGCGTCGG
>JANPIQ010000430.1:0-1539 GCA_031425075.1 Sphingomonadales bacterium | reverse complement strand
GGCGCCGACCGTGTTGATCGTGGTCTCCTCACCCGTGCGGTGGCTCGATTCGTTGCTGCGATCCGAAGGTGCCACGCAGGCAGCCGCCAGCCACGATCACGAGCTCACCCAACTCGAAGATGTGACCGCCCGATTCGCCGTCGTCGCCTGGCTGGTGAGTGCGGCAGCGATGCTGCGCCTGTGGATCCACTACCCGATCACTAGTCAGGGCACCGCCGCAGTAGTCGTGGTTCTCGTCGTGTCGGCCGTGATGTTCGGACTGGTCGTGTTCCGCCGCCTAGCCCGCCGCCGCCCCGTCACCCGCCTGCAGCCCGCTCGCTGACCGCGAATTCTGTTTCTGTCACGCCGCGACCGAATCACACCGAGGTCAGAGTAGGACACGTGCGTTTGTGAACGGTTGAGACGGCGAACCTGTCGCGACCGTGACCACCAGGATTGGTGGCCAAGGGCGCGAAAGGTTCACTCGGGTTGGCGGTGGGGTGTACCGTCCGCAGGCATACGGCGGCACTCGCGGTTTCGCGATGCGGAGCAGCGGTGAGAGGAATCGGCATGCGGGGCAGGTCCATGGATCGCAAGGCGCAGCTGCGACTGACGCGGGCTCTCACTGTCGGTGTTGCAATCGCGTTGGCGTCGGTTCCCGCTCTCCCGACGCCCACGGCCTCCGCAGTTGCGGGCGGGCGGTTGAGCTTCCAGTCTCCGGCGCGAATCGTCGATACCCGCTTTGAGTCGGGACCGGCCATCACGACCTTCGCCCTCGGGCAGGATGCCGTGATTCATCTCACGGTGCTGACTGCATCGGGGAATCCTGGTCAGCCGCTCACCACTGTCGCTGTGCATCCCTGCGACGTGCCGGCGCCGCTGGGTGAAGCCAGTTTCGTTTTGCGGCCAGACGACTTTGTTGCGTACGGAAAGGTGATCCTGGGTGCGGTTCCTACCTGTCTCACGGCTTCCTTGCCGATCGAGGTCATCATCGACAAGGTCGGCACGGTTTTGCCAAGTCCGACGATCGGGGCGTTGCAGTACGTAGCACTCGACGCGCCGGTCGTAGTGCTGGACGGTGTCGTCGCACCCGAATCGACCACGCCCTTGCCAACGGCGCCAGGGGTGCCGCCGACGGCGAAGGGACTGGTGGTGCTGCTCGACGCAGCGGAAGCCTCGCAAGGGGGTTTCCTCAGAGCGCAGGCCTGTACGTCCCCGCCGGGCGACGGGTTTGACGTCAGCTACTGGAACACTCGATCCTCAGGACTTGCGTACGTCCCGTTTGAGGCGGGCGGCACCGTCTGTCTGTTTTCACTGCGATCAGTACATGTCAAGGCGACTGTGTTGGGGTACTTCACTGACGACGGGCCGAACGTGTCGATGCTGCCTCCATCGCTTGAGTACGTCACTGGTGATGTTGCGCCGCCTGGATTGCGGGCGATCACGCCTGTGCGCGTGCTCGACACTCGTAATGGCATCGGGCGTCCTGGTACGACGAAGGTGGTCGCCAAAGGGATTGTGCAACTGAAGTTCGGGACCAACGTCGCGTCGACGACGGTG
>JANPIQ010000429.1:0-3295 GCA_031425075.1 Sphingomonadales bacterium | reverse complement strand
CCCGGTCAGCCGCTATCGGCGCGGCCAACAGGGATGCTGCAGCTCGAGGCGCTTATCCTCCTGACCGGCGCGCAGCCCGCCGCCGCGCGGCAGATTGCTGCGGCCACCGCCGACTGGATCGATGGCGATAATGCGGCCCTGCCCGGCGGGGCCGAAGATGCGTTCTACCTCGCCGCCAAACCGCGCTACCTCCCCGCCAACAGCCTGATGGCCGATGCGTCCGAAATCCGCAGCGTCGCCGGGATGACGCCCGAAATTTACGTGAAGATCGCACCCTGGCTTTGTGCTTTGCCCGATAGCGTATTGTCACCGATCAACATCAACACGATCAGCAACACCCAGGGGATATTGCTTGCGATGCTGTTCAATGGCCAGATCGATGCCAATGGCGCTGCACAAATGATCGACCAGCGCCCGCGTGGCGGCTATGGCAATACGGTGGATTTCTGGAAGATCGTTACCAATAGCGGCCTTGAGCCGCCGTCTGCCGAAGTGCAGGCGCAGACGCAGGTCAAAACCCGCTGGTTCAGCCTCGATATGAGTGCCGAACTGGCGGGGGCCGAGTTGCGCCAACGCGGGCTGATCGATGCGCAAGGCTCGCCCCCGCGGTTGGTGCGGCGCGCATATGGGGACCCCGAATGAGCGTGTCGCGGCTGTTGTTTCTGGGCGGCGATCGCCCGTGGCTCGAAGTTCTCGACGCTGCGATTGCGCGCCGCGGCAACGGCTATGATCCGGCGCAATGGCGCGAGGGCGAAACGCTTATCGCTGTGGCGCCTGCCGCCGATGTCACGCTGCACTGGCTCGACCTCCCCGACCTGTCGCCCGCACAGGCCAATGCGGCAGCGCGGCTTCACCTTGCAGACCGAGTGCTTGGCGAAGCGCATATCGCGTGCGGCTTGCCCGATGAGCACGGGACGCGCCCTGTCGCGGTGGTCTCGGCAGAGGCGATGCGGCGCTGGATCGCCGAACTTGATCCCGATGCCATCGTGCCGGCGCAAATGATAGTGGCCGCCCCCGAAGACGGGGCGGTACGCGCGGTGCTGGGGCCTGAAACGATCGTCCGCGGTCGCCGGATCGCCATAGCCGACGATCCTGAACTGACGCCGATGCTCGTCGAGGGCGATATCGTCGCTCTTGACCGCGATGCGATCGAATTCAGCGCACTTGCCGCAATGACCGCGCCGCCACTCGATCTTAGGCAAGGTGCATTTGCACGAAAGACCAGCTGGCTGCCCGATTGGGCGCGGCTGCAGCCGCTGGCGTGGATGGCCGCCGCGCTGCTGCTGGTCACGCTCGCCATCCCGCTTGCGAAGATGGTGCGGCTTTCGGTCGATGCGTCTGCGCTCGATCGCCAGACCGCCGAAGTAGCGCGCGCCGCCGTGGGTGAAGCCGTGGCGGGTGAAGAAGCGGCCGGTCTGCTGCGTGATCGGCTTGCAGCAATGCGTGGCGGCGGCAGCGGGTTTTCGCAAACCGCAGCAGCGGCGATTGCGGGCATCGCTGCCACACCCAATGTCGAACTGACCAGTCTTGGCTTTGCCTCCGATGGCATTCTGCGGTTGACCGCGCGCGCGGCAACGCAGGCCGAACTCGATGCCCTGGCCGTCCGGATGCGAGGCGCGGGGCTGACGGTAACGCCGGGAGTGCCGACAATGGAACAGGGACGGCCGCGAATGGATTTGCAGGTGCAAGGACAATGAAAACGCAGCTGCTTGCCCTTTGGGCCGAACGATCCGAACGCGAACAGATCATGCTCGGGATTTTGGCCGGGATCATGTTGCCGGTGCTGATCTGGTTGCTGATCATCCGTCCGATCGGCCCCGCACTCGATGCCGCCGAAGCGCGCCACCGGGCGGCGGTCGATACGCTCGCAGACGCGCAGGCACAGGCAGCCGCGCTTGCGTTTCTGCGTAAAAACCCGCCACCGCCACTGGGCGCACCTGTTGCCGATGTGGTAAAGAATGCAGCGGCAGAGACCGGGTTTACCTTGTCGCGCGCCGATCCTGTGGGCGGCGATGGCATCATCGTGTCGATCGTTGCGGCCAAGCCTGCCGCATTTTTCGAATGGGCACAGGCGCTTCAGCGGCGCGGGGTGTTTATCGATCAGCTCAGCATCCGGCCCAACCCCGATTCGACTATCGCGGTCGATGCCCAGTTTCGGGCACGCGCATCATGAATCGTCCCCGGCTGCTGATCGCCGTGCTGGCGCTCGTGTTGCTGATCGCCTTGTTTCCGATGCGGATCGCGCTGGCAGGTCTTGGCGATAACGCAGTCATCGGCGTTCGCGAGGTCGAAGGCAGCGTGTGGAACGGTCGGCTCAAGGGCGTGACCGTCGGCGAGCTGGTGCTCGGCGATTTCGATGCGAGCATCTCGCCATGGCGGCTGATCATGTTACGCGGCTATGTCGATGTGGCATCGGTCAGCAATGCTTCGCTGCGCGGAACGTTGATCGGTTCCCCGTGGAACTGGGGGTTTCGCGACATGACAGCGCAGCTGGCGCTGGCAGGGGCGTTTGCGCCATTGCCCGTCGAAAGCCTCGGGCTGGCCGGTGCAGGCATCCGGTTCGAAGGCGATCGCTGTGTGCAGACCACAGGCACGCTACGGCTTCAGCTGAAAGGCGCGATCAACGGCGTCGATCTGGGGTCGGCATTATCAGGCCCGCTGCGCTGCGACGGCAAGGCCGTCTCTGCGCTGCTGGTCAGCGGTTCGGCAATGGAGCGCGTGGCGTTGCGGCTGACGCCCGAGGGCGCGTATTCGGCGCGGCTCAATGTGCGCGCGAGCGACCCTGCGGCGGGCGTCCGGCTATCGCAGGCGGGGTTTCGCGATACCCCCATCGGCCATGAATTTGCGTTCAGCGGGCGGTTCTGACCCGAAGTGTAACCGGGCCTATTTGACGATCGCGTAATAAGACACGCGCCCGCCCTTCCCGGCGGCGATCGGTTGCGCGAATGCCCAGCGCAGGTTGGTCACGTCGGCGGCGGTGGCAGCGCGCATCGTGCCATCCGCAGCCTTGATCCTGCGCGTGGCGAGCGGCCCGAAGCTTTTGCCATTATCAACAGACACCACTGCCCATGGCTGTTCGACGCCGGTAAACTGCACCGCACTCGGGATGGGATTGTTGATCGCAAACCCTGTTGCAGCTTGCACGCCGGCATTTTTATAATCCCACATGAACACCACAGGCTCGCCGGGCAGAACGGTCGCCTGTTCGACGGGGAACAGCTTGTTATCGGTTTTCCCGTCGGGCAGCGTCACCTTGCGCGCGACGAACGCCTTGCCCTCGAGCGTAACCGTGCTG
>JANPIQ010000428.1:0-2884 GCA_031425075.1 Sphingomonadales bacterium | reverse complement strand
TTTGGGCGTGCTGATCGCGCATCTGATATTGAGCCGACACCCTGATGCCGCTGCTACGCGGGTTCTGGCGCGATACGGAAAGCCGCTCGACACGCGGATGCTGAACCGGATCACGGGCACTGAAATCATGCGCCGCTTGATCGGGGTAGCGCAATTGCCACTGCCTTATGGTCTTGAAGTTCGCGCTGCACTTCTCGAAGAAGCGCGCCAACTCGTTATTCGGGAGGCCGCATGACCCGTCGTCGCGTCTGGATCGATACCGACCCTGCGGTCACTTCGGGCAATGGCGAAGTCGATGACGTTTTCGCGCTCGTGCAAGGATTGCGTTCGCCCGAGCTAGAGATCGTTGGCATATCGGCAACCCACGGCAATGCGAGCCGCGATCATGGCTTTGCGATGGCGAAAGAACTGGTCGCGCGGTGCGGGCGCGACGATGTGCCGGTCTATGCGGGATGCGCGAGCGCCGAAGATACCGCCGACAATGAGGCGATTTTGGCGATGCGCTCGGCATTGGCCAAGGGGCCGTTGGCCATTGCAGCATTAGGGCCGATGACCACTATAACCGCCGCGCTTGCCCACCCCGATGCAATGCTGGCCAATGTCGAAGAAGTCGTGTTCGTCGGCGGGCGTCGCAAAGGCCTCGAGTTTCTTGCGATGCCGCACCAGACCGAGCCGTTCCGCGATTTCAACTTCGAACAGGATGTTGCGGCGACGCAGACGTTGCTAGACCTCGGAGTGCCACTGGTACTGGCGGGATGGGAATCGGCATCGCAACTCTGGCTAAAACCTGCGCATCTCGATGACTTGCGCGGTTCAGGCGATGCGACGGCCATGTGGCTCGCCGATAGCGCGCGGCGCTGGCAGAAACGCTGGGTCGAACAACTCGGCGCAC
The DNA here is from genome assembly GCA_031425075.1 of Sphingomonadales bacterium. Lineage (GTDB taxonomy): Bacteria > Pseudomonadota > Alphaproteobacteria > Sphingomonadales > Sphingomonadaceae > Aquisediminimonas. The sequence continues at coordinate 1,992 of JANPIQ010000428.1, read as the reverse complement.
CGGGCTTTACCCCGTTCGACACGCTTGCGATCGGCTGGCTGACGCACCCCGAACTGTTCGCAACGCATGACTGGCCGGTCGCCATTCAGGATTACGGTGATCGCCCGCTGCTCGTGTCCGATCCCAGCATGGACGGTCCGAACGCACGTTATCTGCGCACGGTCGATGTCGCGCCAATGCGCGCCGAATTACTCGCGCGACTGGCTGCGGGGTGAAACGCCTGCTGATCGTCTGGCATTCGCGCACCGGCGGGTCGCAAGCGATGGCAGAAACCGCAGCCGATGCAGCAAAGGCCGAGACCGAAACAATGCTGATGGCGGCAGAACAGGTATCCCTACCTGACCTGTTGCACGCCGACGGTTACCTGTTCGCCTGCCCTGAAAACCTCGCCAGCATGACAGGCGAGATGAAGTCGTTTTTCGACCGTTGTTACTACCCCGTCCTCGGGAAGATCGAAGGACGGCCTTATGCCACAATGATCTGCGCAGGTTCCGACGGCGAAGGTGCAGCGCGCCAGATCGCACGGATCGCAACCGGCTGGCGGCTCAAGGCGATTGCTGATTCCCTGATCGTCTGCACCAAAGCGCAGACGCCCGAAGCGATCCTTGCGCCCAAGACCATCCCCAAGGCCGACCTCGCCCGGTGCCACACGCTCGGCGCAACACTCGGGGCAGGCCTGGCAATGGGCGTGTTCTAACCTAGCTTCGAAGCTTCGGCGAATGACACATTCTTATCCGGACGAATATCGCCCGGCAGGCCCAGCACACGTTCGGCAATGATGTTTTTGAGGATCTCATCGGTGCCGCCTGCAATCCGCAGGCCTGCTGCACCGATATAGCTCATCTGGAACCTCGACAGATGCGGCAGATCGGGGCTGTCCTTGCCCATCATCGCGCCTGACCCTTCGGCGAGATCGGCGGCGAATGCGCCCATTTCCTGCATTGTCTTGGCGACGACAACTTTGGATATCGAGCTCTCCGGCCCCGGCGTGCGCCCCGACGAGAGCGCCGAGATTGTCCGCATCCGCGTCAAGGCAATACCCCTATCGGCGATATAGGCATCCGCGATCCGCTGGCGGACATGGCTCTGCTCGAGCGCATTGCCTTCTTCCAGATCGATGGCTTTGGCGAGGTCGATCATTTCTTGAACCCCCGGTGCGCTGGCTGGCTTGCCGCCGACCGCGAGCCGTTCATGCATCAGCGTTGTGAGCGAGACCTGCCAGCCCTGCCCGACTTCGCCCAAGCGATGGCTGTCGTTCACACGCACATCGGTAAAAAACACCTCGTTGAATTCGCTGCCACCCGACATTTGCTTGATCGGGCGGACTTCCACCCCAGGTGCCTTCATATCGACGATAAACATCGTCAGCCCCTTGTGCTTGGGCACACTGGGGTCGGTGCGCGTGACCACGATACCGAAATCGGAAAGATGTGCGCCCGACGTCCAGACCTTCTGACCGTTGATCACCCATTCATCGCCATCCTTTTCAGCGCGCGTGCGGATGCCGGCAAGGTCGGAGCCGGCCGACGGTTCGGAAAACAGCTGGCACCAGACGGTTTCGCCCTTCATCGCGCGTGGCACATATTGCCCGACGATTTCAGGCGACAGCGCATGGCTGAACACCGTCGGGATGCACATGCCGAGACCGATCGCGTAAAGCGACGTCGGCGCATCGACCTTGCCTTCTTCCTGATTGAAGATAATCTGCTGCATCGCGGTGCCGCCCTGCCCGCCGACCGCCTTGGGCCAGGTAATGCCGACATAGCCCGCTTCATACTTGCGCGCCTGCCAGGCTTTGGCAGCGGCCACACCATCATGCGTCCGCGCATTCACTGCACCATCGAGCGCATCGCTGTTCGCGGCAATCCAGCTCTGGACCTGCTTGCGATAGGTGGCTTCCTCGGGGGTATCGTTAAAATCCATCGTCATTCTCCTTCTTAATCCCCCCTATCGCGCTTGCGATGGGGAGGTGGCAGTCGCGTAGACGACTGA
>JANPIQ010000427.1:0-4697 GCA_031425075.1 Sphingomonadales bacterium | reverse complement strand
CACCCAATCGTCATAGGCTGCCATGTCGGGAAAATGTCCGATCAGGATGAAATCCTCGTCACCCGTCACAGTGTAACACTGGCTGATCGCGTCTGTGGATTGCATAGCAGCCTTGAACGCATCGTAGGTTTGCTGGCTTTCCTTTTCGAAACGAACCGAGATGATCACGGTGATCCCCAGCCGGGCCGCATTCACGATCGCGACATCGGCGACGATCATTCCATCGGTGCGCAATTTGGCAATGCGGCGGCGCACCGCAGGTTCAGACAGCCCGACCGTATCGCCGACGGCCGCCATCGACTGACGGTTGTCGCGCTGCATCGCACGCAGGATCTTACGGTCGAAATCGTCGATCATCTGCAACCGGTAGCATATTTCGTCAGGCCATGGCGGAAAATCAAAGTTTTCCGGTCACCGAACAGCGATTTGTGATCGTACTTTGCCAACGCGCTGCGATAGAAATCAGTATCGTCGAAGTGGGGATATAAATGAAAATTATCACGTATTTGGCACTTGTCTCGGCCACGCTGGCGTCGCTTGGTCTGACACGCCCGTCCCCCGATGTGCGCCCAGAACTTTTCCTGCCCGAACACCTCGCGCCGAGTGGAAAATTCACGCTCACCCCCGGGTTCAGCCCCGATGGCAAGACAATGGTTTTTGCGCAAACGCAATGCGTGCCGATCTGGGAATGCCCGCAGCGGCTGATGCGGATGACGCGTGGTGCAGGAGGATGGTCGAAGCCCGAGGCGGTTCGTTTGCCGATCGATGCGCGCGTCGATTATCCCAGCATTACGCCCGACGGGCGCTATCTGCTGTTTTCGTGGGCGCCGGGCAAACCGATCGGCAGCGCATCGGTCGGGGAAGATTTCGATCTGTGGCGACTGTATCTGCTCAAGCCGGGCGCCCGCCCTGAAATGATGCCTGGGATCGACCTCAACCGGGTCCGTGCCGGGAAGCTGCGGACGCTGCGCTTCGTCCATAATGAAACCGCACCAAATATCACGCGCGATGGGACGCTTTATTTCTGGAGCGAGCGGCTCGATGCCATTGGCGAACGCGACGTGTTTGTTGCGCGTCCCGATGGCAAGGGCGGGTTTCTAAAGCCCGCGCCGTTACCCGCACCCATTAATTCGCGTGGCCGGGACGATGGTGCCTGGGTCTCTCCCGATGGCAGGACGATGCTGGTAACCTATGGCGATCGCGGGGGATGCGGCGGCAACGATCTTTTCATATCGCGGGTGGGCAAAACGGGCTGGAGCCAGCCGCGCAATCTGGGCTGCGGTATCAATTCATCGGCAGACGAGCTGGCAGCGACGATCATTCCTGGCACGAAAACTCTCGTTTTCGCCTCGACCCGAGAGGCTCCAGGATTGGCCAAGGGAACGGTTGCGCTCTGGTCCGTTGCTTTCGATTTATCCGAATAGCCGCGTGCGGATTCGGCAGGTTATATCTCTATCGTCGGGCCAAGGTCGCCCTGGCGCCGGCTACATTGCGCCGCCCGTCGTCCGTCCCGACACATTGACGTAAAGATCGTCACCCCAGCCTTTGGGTAATGCGCCGAACAGCACGTCGGGCGGGACGATCTCGGGGCCCTCGCCGGGCGGGAGTGGCGGGGTGAAATAGCCGAGCGCGTAGCTGCCCATCGCATAGCCGAGCAAGGCGCGAAGTTCGGGGCTGAAATCCTTGGCCAATGCGGGCGGGCAGGAGAGATACTGGTTCTCCTCCTGTCGCAACCAGCCGAGGCAATAGGTAATGTTCAGCCCCATCCGGTTTGCGCCCGACGTGTTCGCGCCGCCCGCATGGATCACAGAGCCCGAATAGACGAGAACCGATCCTGCTGTCATTTCGGCATAGCCCACCTCGTGAGGTTCTGCCGTGCGTGCAGGATCCCAATGGTGCGATCCGGGGACCACCTGCGTGGCGCCATTGGCCTCGGTGAAGTCAGTCACGGCCCAGATCGTGTTGAGCTGCGGCTCGATATCGGCGCGCAGCCAACCGCCCCACGCGAGCCTATCACGGTGGAGCGGCTGTTTGCCTTGCCCGTCCATGATCCGGATCAACTGGGTGAGGTGGAGTTGGTAGCGATCTGCAAAGGGCAGCAGGAACGCCTCGCACACACCTCTTAGCCGCGCATCCATGATCAGGTCCCGGCACGCCTGTGATCGCGCAGCGAGCGCGCCGGTGCGCGTCGTGTGCCGCCCGGTAAAATCGTCCATGCCGACCGGCGTCGCTTCGACATAGGGCATGATTTCGGCCTTGAGCCGGTCGTGCAGGCCCGGTTCCATCGCATTGTCGATGATCAGCGCGCCATCTGTGCGGAGGACCGACACGATGGTCTCGGGCGTAGCGTCAGGCGGCAAATGCTGAAGTGTCGGCATGATCGTCTCCTTTCAAATCGAGCGTGGCAAACAGCGGTAGCAGCAGCCGCGAAAGCAGCGCGCGCTGGCGCGCGGGCGGCCAAAGCGCAGGTTCAAGGCAGATCCGCGTGCTGACACCATCGATCGCCGCAATGATCGCTGCGGCCGTCAGCCGCGCATCATCGGCATCGACACCAAACCCTGTGAGCAACATATCCTCGATTTGCGCGTAATAATCGTGATGAACCGCCGCGAGCCGCGGCACGAATGCCGCCCGGCCCCAGAATGCGAGCCAGACCTTCCATTCGGCGAGCGATTCGGCATCCGATGGCAGCACGGCGCAGAGCGCCTCGATACCCGGCGCGATCTCTCCTTCGTCGATTCGCGCAAACAGCCGTTGGCAGACATGTTCGAGTGCGGCGAGCAATACATCGTCCTTGGTTCCGAAATAATGCGTCACTGCGCCTGTCGTACACCCCGCTGCGCGCGCAATCTGGGTAAGCTTGACATCCTCGAGCCCGTGTTGCGCGATCATCGCGACGGCGGCTTCAGCAATATCGGCGCGGCGCTGGTGATGATCGACCTGTTTTGGCATAACGGTGATTATATAAAAGCCGGAACGCGTGTCAAGCCGGGCAGTTGCGGCGATTGACAAGCGTGGCGGCGCGGGCGCACACTTGCCGCAAACGGAAAGCACGAGGAAAGAGCCATGGCGCAGGATTATGATGTGATCGTCGTCGGCAGCGGAATATCGGGCGTAAGCGCAGGCTGCCATTTGAAGATGGAGTCGCCCGGCACGTCGTTTGCCATATTGGAAGGACGTCACGCACGCGGCGGCACATGGGATTTGTTTAAGTATCCCGGCGTCCGGTCGGATTCGGATATGCACACGCTGGGATTTGCGTTCAAACCCTGGACGCACGAAAAATCGATCGCCGATGCACCTGCGATCCTCGATTATCTCGACGAAACGATTGCCGAATACGGGCTGGGCGCGCATATTCAGTATAACAGCCGCGTGACTAAAATTGCGTGGGACAGCGATGCCGCCCGTTGGACGGTCGATGTTGCGACAGATGGTGGCAGCACACAGATGCGCTGCAAGTTCCTACACATGTGCACCGGTTATTACAGCTATACCGAGCCCTATCAGCCCGAATTCCCCGGAAGGGCCGAATTCAAGGGGCCGTTTTTCCACCCGCAGTTCTGGCCTGAAAATCTCGATTTCAAGGGCAAGCGCGTTGTCGTGATCGGCAGCGGCGCGACCGCAGTGACGATTGTTCCGGCTATCGTTCAGGAAGGCGCTGCGCACGCAACGATGCTCCAGCGGTCGCCGACCTATTTCACCGCGCGGCCCGCCAAGGACGCGTTTGCCAACCGGCTGCGCAAGTTCCTGCCGTCGAGCCTGGCCTACCGGATCACCCGGTTCAAAAATATCAACATGCAGGCCTATTTCTACAATTTGACGCAGCGCAAGCCGCAGAAGGTGCGTGATAAACTGCTTGAACTTACCGCGAAGGAATTGCCGCAGGGCTATGATATCGCGACGCATTTCACGCCCAAGTATAACCCGTGGGAACAGCGGCTGTGCCTTGTGCCCGATGCGGACTTTTTCCAGGCGATTCGCGAGGACAAGGCCGAAGTCGTCACCGATCATATCGATCGCATCTTGCCCACCGGCATCTTGTTGAAATCGGGCCGCGAGATTGAGGCGGATATCATCGTATCGGCCACGGGGCTCAAAATGGAAATCCTGAGCGGTGTCGAGATGCTGGTCGACGGGCAACAAGTGCGCGTTGGCGAAACGTTCAGCTACAAGGGGTGCATGTATTCGAACGTGCCCAATCTCGCATCGTCGTTCGGCTATTCGAACGCGTCATGGACGCTCAAGGCCGATCTGATCAGCGCCTATGTCTGCCGCCTCGTCAACCATATGAAGGCGACAGCGACGGCAATTGTCGTGGCCGAGCCGCGCGGGGTGAAACAGAATGAAGCCGGCATGATGAACCTGTCCTCAGGTTATGTGCAGCGTGCAGAGGGGCTGGTGCCGATGCAGGGCGATATCGATCCGTGGCTTGTCCACCATGATTATGGTGCCGACAAGAAGCTGATGAAATACGGAAAGCTCGAAGACGGCGCGCTGGCGTTTTACAAGGCGGGCGCGTGGCACAAGCCGGGGGCCAAGCGCGCGGCGGACGCGGACACCTATGCCATTGCCGCGGAGTGATCGCGACTGTCGGTGAGCGTGCTGCCGGGGTCTGACACGCCAAAGTGGCGAGTGGCGTTGACAGGGGCCACCGGGACAATCGGTCGTGCAACGGCGGCCGCACTGGTGCGGCA
>JANPIQ010000426.1:0-2818 GCA_031425075.1 Sphingomonadales bacterium | reverse complement strand
GGTCGGCGTCCTTTTCATACAGCGTTGCGCCCGATGAAAGATCGATCAGAAAAGCAATTGGTGCTGCAGTTTCGAACGGCGGCGCCGCGGCGGTAACGGGCGCGGCCAAGGCAGCGAGCGTGATCAAGGGCAATACAGGCTTCACAAATGGTCCACTTCGCAAGGCAATCGGGCGGGGGCGATGTGTGACGTCACCGAGCGGCGTTCATGCGTCACACTGTTGCGCCAACCTGGACGCCGGATAGCCTCTCGCTTCTGCGCGTTCCAGTGCGTCGATCACTTCCTGCCCGGAATTTATCGAAATCGAAGCGCACGCTGGACCCGATACGATGAGTTAGCCGGTAATTGCATCGGCCAGGAGACCGACCGAAAGACCGTAGAAGTTCGAGCAGTTGTAATCGAGGATCACGCGGTAATTGCCTGTGAGCAGGTAAGCCGTTGCGCCCTGCCCATCGGGTTCGAGCAATGACGCCAGATCGCTGTCGCGCAGCTTCGACGATGCGGGCGTGACGCCGAGTGCGCGCCATTCGCCGACAGTCTTCCACTGGCTGTGCCGCGCGTGAACGCGCGGGCAGCGCGGGCTGACCATCCGGTTGACGATGCCGCTACGGTCGAGCGACGCTGGAACGCTTGCCGCCACACCCCAGGGCTGGCCAGGACGCCATCCCGCATCGCGGAAGTAATTCGCGATCGAGGCGAGCGCGTCGGCTTCGCTGCGCCAGATGTCGGCACGCCCGTCACCATCGCCGTCACGCGCCAGGCGCAGCACAACAGACGGAAGGAATTGGGGATACCCAGTGGCGCCCGCCCAGCTGCCGACGAGTTGCTCTCGGCGATATCCGCGGTCGATGAGTTTCAACGTGTCGATGAATTCCTGCTGGAAGAGCGTCCGGCGGCGGCCTTCGTAAGCAAGGCTTGCCAGAGCGCGTGGCAGATCGAAGTTGCCGGTAAAGGCGCCGTAATTCGTCTCGTTGCCATAGATCGAAACCATGACGCCGCCCGGCACGCCTGTCTCGCGTTCGACACGTTGCAACAGCGGCAAGAGCGCCTGATACTTTGCTCGCCCGCGCGTAATCCGCGCGCTATCGACATGTTGTGCACGATAAGGCGCAAAACTCGGGATCGGTGCACTGGGGTTCGCTTCGGGCTGCTGGCGATCGAGATCGACGACCCGTGCATTGAACGTCAACGTCGGAAGGACAGTGTCGATCGTCGACTGCGTTACCCCTTGCCCGCGCGCGACTGTGGCTACGGTGCGCAAATATGCCTTGAAACCCGCATCGTCTTCTTGCGCGATGGCGCGGTCATTACCCTCCCCTGACGATGGCGCTGATAGCGGCCCTGACAATGGCCCCGTCGCAACAAACGCCGCGATCGCCGCCCGAAGAAAGTAACTACCCATCATCGGTGCAGACATGGCACAACCGGGTACCCGGGCGAAACCCGCTTTATCGCACCGGTTGCACGCCGTGTCGTCCGACGATATCTCCGCGGCAGCGCGGACAGGTGGCCGAGTGGTTTAAGGCTACGGTCTTGAAAACCGTCGTGGGTGCAAGCTCACCGTGGGTTCGAATCCCACCCTGTCCGCCAGCGCGCGTCGTGTTTCGTCCAGGTGAGCAAAAGTCCATCAGGGATGTTACGCCTCGACAGCACTTGATAATTATGCTGATTTGATGGAACAAACCGGTAATCGGTGACTCGGCGGGGAGCGACATGGGCCAAACGGCAAGAGTATCGAGCACACCCGCGGTAAACATGTTTTGCCTGCAACGGCTTGAAACCCATTTCATCGCCCCGGAAATCTACCGGCGTGACGACGTCGCCGAGCGGCAGGCAAAATTGGCCCGCATCGTGGCGACCAGCATCGTGCCACGTTTGCTCAAACTGCAGGCCTGCGCTGCCGTCCCCGTGCCAACGATGGATCCGATTATCGAGGTGTCGAGCCCGAGTGCCGACGACGTGGCCGGTTTGGCGGATATTGTTCTGGGCAGCGATCTCGAAGCGGCGGCTGCGTACATCGTGACGCTTCGCGATCGTGGACTAGCGATGGAAACGCTGTTCGTCGAATTGCTCGAGCCGACCGCGCGGCATTTGGGCGAAATGTGGGACCGCGACGAATGCGATTTCATCGACGTGACGCTCGGGATCGCGCGCCTGCAAAAGCTTCTTGCGCTGTTCAACGGCACGCATGCCCTTCCCGGGCTCGACGAGCGACGCAACGTGCTGATGGCCATGGCACCGGGAAACCAGCATTCATTCGGTTTGACGATGGTTCAGAAGTTTCTGGTCGCCGCGGGCTGGCAAGTTGAGGCGAGTTTGGCAACGACGAGTGCCGACATCGCGGCCGTCGCGCAGCGTAAATGGTTTGCGGTTGCAGGACTGACCGCCGGATCGGACCAGCAACTCGCATCGCTTGCGGCGACAATCGTGGCCATCCGCCAACGTTCGCGGAACCGATCGATCGGGATCCTGGTCGGGGGGCCGATGTTCACTGCAAACCCTGCTCTTGCGAACGAAGTCGGCGCCGACGCAACAGCACCCAACGCACCCACAGCCGTGATTGTCGCACAAAAGCTGTTCGATCTCGCCGAAAGCAACGTACGCGGGATGGCGGTAACAGGTGACGTTGCGCGTCTCACCGCATAAACGTATTTTCGTCACTACTGCATTTCAGCGTTTGGGCTTCGCGACCTGTGCTTCCACAACCGCACGGCATTCGAAGCTAATTGACTTTGACGGTGACCTTCGTGCGTTCGCCTTCGCTCGCCTGTCGGATCGCGGTGAATTCCCCGTCAGGGTACCAGCTTGGCCAAGATGT
>JANPIQ010000425.1:0-14459 GCA_031425075.1 Sphingomonadales bacterium | reverse complement strand
CGCACCGACACGGTGGCCGATGCGGGTGAGTTTGCGGTGCGCGGCAGCCTGATCGATCTGTTTCCCTCAGGCCACGAACGCGGTCTTCGGATCGATTTCTTCGGCGACGAAATCGAATCGTTGCGCGCGTTCGATCCGGCCGATCAGCGCAGCATTGGCGCGGTCGAAAGTTTCTCGCTGCTCCCTGCCGCCGAAACGTTGCTCGATGACCAGAGCATCAAACGTTTCCGCAGCCGGTATCGTGAAATGTTTGGGGCAACGGCAACCAGCGATCCGCTCTACCAGGCGGTATCTGACGGTCGGCGGCTGGCGGGTATGGACCACTGGTTGCCGCTGTTCGAGGACCGACTGACGACGGTGTTCGATCACCTAGGGGAAGGCGCGTTGTTTCTTCGTGAGGCAGGCGTCGAACAGGCGTTTGGATCGCGGAACGAAGCGGTTACCGATTATCATGCAAACCGCGTTCGTGCGGCGACCGCCGAGCCTGGCAGCTATCGACCCCTCGGGCCTGACGCTCTTTATCTGACTGAGGCCGAATGGTCAGAATCTGTGGCGGGGAACGCGATCCATCAGGCGACACCATTCGATGCGCCCGATGCCAAGGCCGTTATTGACCTCGGGATAGCCAGCGCACGCAATTTCACCCCCGAACGCGCCGCAAACGAGAACATCTACACCACTGCCACCGCCCACGCTTCGGAACTCGCAAGATCGGGCAGTGGTCTGATTATCGCAGCCTATTCGAACGGATCGCGCGAGCGGTTAACAGGGCTGCTCGCCGAACATGGGCTCGCGGCGCAGTTTGCCGAAAGCTGGCAGGAAGCCCAAGGGATAGCAGCCCGATCGCGAACGGTTCTGGTCACCCTGCCGCTCGATCATGGCTTTCGTACAGCGTCATTTGAACTCCTCACCGAACAGGATTTGCTCGGCGACCGGCTCGTCCGCCGTCGCAAGCGCAAGCGCGATGCCGACGCGTTCCTGAATCAGTTGGCAACGATGACTCCGGGCGATTTCGTCGTTCACCGCGATCATGGCATCGGGCGGTTCGAAGGGCTGGTGTCGATTCCCGTCGGTCGCGCGCCGCACGATTGCGTGGCACTGACCTATTCGGGTGGCGACAAGCTCTACGTGCCTGTCGAGAATATCGACATATTATCGCGCCACGGCTCGGATGGCGACGGTGTCACGCTCGACAAGCTGGGCGGGGTCGCTTGGCAAAACCGCAAGGCGCGAATGAAGGAACGCATCCGCGAGATAGCGGGCGACCTTTTGCGCACAGCAGCCGAGCGCGCGTTGCGCGAAGCCGAACCTGCGCACAGCGATCCGTCGAACTATCCCTCGTTCGTCGATCGGTTCCCCTATGCCGAAACCGACGATCAGGATCGGGCGATTTCCGAAGTGCTTGGCGATCTGGCTTCTGGGCGTCCTATGGATCGGCTCGTTTGCGGCGATGTCGGCTTTGGGAAAACAGAGGTGGCGTTGCGCGCCGCATTCGTCGCGGCAATGGCGGGAATGCAGGTTGCAGTCGTCTGCCCCACCACCCTGCTTGCACGCCAGCACTATGCCAATTTCGTCGAACGCTTTCGCGGCTTCCCGCTCAATATCGGGCGACTGTCGCGGCTGGTGCCCGCCGCCGAGGCCAAACAGACGCGAGAAGGCCTGACCGATGGCACAATAGACATCATCATTGGCACGCATGCGATCCTTGCAAAATCGGTCGACTTCAAGCGGCTTGGGCTTGTCATTGTCGATGAAGAGCAAAGGTTCGGCGTCACGCACAAGGAGCGGCTGAAAGCGCTCAAGACCGACGTCCATATGCTGACGCTGACGGCAACGCCGATTCCGCGCACGTTGCAGATGGCAATGTCGGGCTTACGCGAACTTTCGGTGATCCAGACGCCGCCAATCGACCGGCTAGCGGTGCGCACTTATGTCAGCCCGTGGGACGCCGTCGTGCTGCGCGAGGCCTTGCTGCGCGAACATTATCGCGGCGGGCAAAGCTTCTTTGTCACCCCGCGCGTTGCCGACTTGCCCGATATCGAAAAATTCTTCCGTGATGTGATCCCTGAACTCACCTATGTCGTCGCGCACGGACAGATGGCGGCGGGCGATGTGGAAGACAGGATGTCGGCCTTTTATGACCGCAAATATGACATATTGATCTCGACGACGATCGTCGAAAGCGGGCTCGATATTCCGTCGGCGAACACGATGATCATCAACCGCGCAGATCGGTTTGGGCTGGCGCAGCTTTATCAGCTTCGTGGCCGGGTCGGGCGGTCGAAAACGCGCGCTTATGCCTATCTGACAACGGCAGCGAACGGCCATATGACAGAGACGGCCGAAAAGCGGCTGCGCGTGCTTTCCGATCTTGATACGTTGGGCGCAGGCTTCCAGCTGGCAAGCCACGATCTCGATTTGCGCGGTGCTGGCAATCTGCTTGGCGACGAACAGTCGGGGCATATCACCGAAGTTGGCTTTGAATTGTACCAGTCGATGCTCGAAGAGGCGATCCTCGAAGCCAAGGCAGGCAGCATAACGCAGGCCAGCCGCGATTTCTCGCCACAGATCACCGTCGATGCACCGATCCTGATCCCCGAAGATTATGTACCTGATCTCGATCTGCGGATGTCACTCTACCGGAAGATCAACGAGCTGTCGGATTCAGGTGAGATCGAATCGTTCGGAGCCGAAATGATCGACCGCTTCGGATCGCTTCCCGACCCCACTGCAAATCTGCTGACGATCATGAATGTCAAACTCCATGCGCGAACAGCCAATATCGCCAAGATCGATGCCGGCCCTAAAGGCGCGCTTGTTACCTTCCGCGAGGATAAGCCGCCAAACGTTGAAGGCTTGCTTGGCTATGTCGATCGGCTGAAGGGCGTGGCCAAGCTGCGCCCGGACATGAAACTGTCGATCGTCCGCGCTTGGCCCGATCCCAAAGCGCGGCTCAACGGGATTTTGCAATTGTCGAAGGGGCTTGCGCAGGCGGCGGGGTGACGAAGGCTGGAAGTCTTGCAACACACACGCTCATCCTGAGGAGCCGTTGAGCTTGTCAGAACGGTGTCGCGAAGAACCGGTAGTGGGTGGTTCGAGACGGATGTGGTCGCTTTGCAACGCCTCCGGCCCCGGCAGACTCTGCCCCTCCCCACCATGAGCGGGTCAAGTGGATTAAAGGTTCGCGAGGGATTACCGCCCCCATTCCTCAACAACTGCCGCCAGCCCCTCGCTATCGACCGCTTCTGAACACAAAAACCCCTGGTAATAATTGCACCCTTCGCGCGCGAGCAGCGTCAACTGCTCCTCGGTCTCGACGCCCTCGGCTATAACGGCAAGCCCCAGCGACCGCGCCATGTCGATCACGCCGCGCACCACCACGCGATCGCGGGCGTTGCCGGCGATGTCCTGTGCCAGTTGCTTGTCGATCTTGAGGTAATCGAGCGGCAGCATCTTGAGATAGGCTAGGCTCGAATAGCCCGTCCCGAAATCGTCGATGGCGACGCGACATCCGCCTGCCCGCAATTGGGCCAGAATCACCGACGCTGCTCCCAGATCCTCGATCAGGCCGCTTTCGGTCACTTCGATCGTCAGGCGGCTTCGCTGGAATCCCGATCGATCGACAAGCGCCAGAAATCCGTCTGTGAAGCCTGGTTGCGCGATATCGGATGCGGTGACGTTCACTGACAGCCGCAACCCTGCCAGCTGTGCGGACCATCGGCTCGCCGTCTCAAGCGCAGCGTTCTGGATATGCGCTGACAGCGCGAGCAGGTAATCCGATCCTTCTGCGGCCGCCAGCAATGTTGCCGCGCCGAGGGCCCCAAGCGTTGGATGCTGCCATCTCGCCAAGGCTTCGACCCCCACGATCCGCCGCGATGCGATCGAAACCTGCGGCTGAAACAACATCCTGATTTCATTTCTGGCCAGTGCACTCCGCAGATCGGATTTCAGCGATTCCTCATCGAGCGAATGAGGCATGTCGCCACCGGCCATGCGGACCCTTGATTGATCGCCTGCTTTTGTAGCGGTCAATGCGCTCCGCGCACGGCGTAACAATCCTGCGGCATCTCGATCTTCGGGCCGCAAAGCCGCAATCGCCGCCCGGCCAGACAGACTGACCTGGTGTTCTCCAGAAATCACCGGCCGGTCGACCTGATCGATCAGATGTTCGGCCAGCAGGCGGAGACGCTCCAAGGGAACCGAACCTTCGATCCCGATGACGAATTCGGCCCCTGCCGTCCGCGCAACAAGCGTGTTGCGGGTATCGAGGTCGGCGATCAGCGGCCCGATCGAACGCGCTACGATGGCCAGGATATCGTCACCTGTTTGGCGCCCGAATGCCGTATTGACCATTTCGAATCGCGTGATGGCAAACAGCAGCAGCCAACAGGGCCGGTTCTGACCGATTCGGGCTTCGAGCCATTGCAGTGCGGTCGCCGCATCGCCCAGACCTGTCAGCATGTCCTGGCCCAAACGATCAGGAACAAGAAGGGCGCGCCCGTCCCGCCCGGCCAGCCGCACAACATATCGGTCGGCGAGCCTCAACGCCTGCGCAAGTTCGTTCTCTCCGAACGGCGTTCCGAGAGCGTGGGTTATCCCTGCATCGACAGCCTGCAGCATCACATCCCCGGCATCATCGCCAATCAATGCGAGCAGCGCACTCCCACTGGTTTCGACCGGATTGGCGAGTATCCGGATTGCATCCAAGCTGCCGGGTGCATCACCGCGCATATCGACGACGGCGATCCGCGCACCGCTCGCGACAAATCCGGTTTCCACATACCCAAGTCGGCGTTCGACGATGAGCTTCAAGCCGATCGGCTGAAGTGCGTCGACCAGCGCATCGCAATCGCCTCCGGCGTAGATAAACAGCGGGGTTGCACCCCGCGTACCGGCGATCGTTCCTGTCCCCACGTCATTGTGATAGCCGCCGAGAGGGGATTGGCCAATGCTCTTTACTTGCCGGGACCCGCCTTTCGTCATAGCACGTGCATATGGACGAAGCGCATCCAACGCTGAATGACAGCTTCGGCCGCTCAATCAGCTATCTGCGGCTGTCGCTTACCGATCGCTGCGATATGCGCTGCCGCTATTGCATGGCAGAGGACATGATTTTTCTGCCGCGCAGCGAAATCCTGACACTCGAAGAAATAATTGGGCTTGCCAACGCGTTCATCGATCGCGGCATGACGCGGATCAGGCTTACGGGCGGGGAACCCCTCGCGAGGCGCGGCGCGATCGACGTTGCACAGGAGATCGGCAAGCGGATCGGGAACGGACTTTCCGAACTGACGATTACGACCAATGCCACGCGGCTGCGCGAATTTGCACATGCGCTTGCTGGCGCCGGCATCGCGAGGATCAATATCAGCCTCGATACCCGCGATCCGGACAAGTTTCGCCATATCAGCCGCACGGGCGATCTGGCGCGCGTGCTCGACGGAATCGACGCCGCCGATGAAGCCGGAATGGCGGTCAAGATCAACATGGTCGCACTCAAAGGCCTGAACGATCATGAAATCCCCGATATGCTGCGCTGGTGTGGCGAGCGGGGTTTCGATCTGACGTTGATCGAAACGATGCCACTAGGTGCAGTCGACGATCGCGAAGACCGGTTTCTGCCGCTCAGTGCGATATCAGACGCGCTCCTTGATCAATTCGATCTTGTCGCGTCCACGCACCGCACCGGCGGCCCTGCGCGATACATGCACCTCCCCGCCTTTGGCACCAAACTCGGCCTGATTTCTCCACTCACCCGCAATTTCTGCGACAGCTGCAACCGCATTCGTGTCTCGGCGTCTGGACAACTCTACATGTGCCTTGGCCACGAGGATCATGTCGATCTGCGAGCGGCGCTACGTTCTGGATCAGCGACTGCGCTTGATGATTGCGTGGCAATTGCGATGCGGCAAAAGCCGCGCCGGCACGATTTTCACATCGCAACACCGGCAACGCGGCGGCATATGAACGCGACGGGCGGGTGACCTGTATGAAACGGGCATTGCTGGCGTCTCCCACCGAGGAGGCACAGGCTGCGGCCGGCACTTTTCTGGCCAGCGGGGGCTGGGTTGGCCTTGCCGACGCCGATGTGGTTGTAGCGCTTGGAGGCGATGGTTTCATGCTGCAGGTGCTCCATCAGATGCTGCATACAGACGCCATATTGCCGGTGTTCGGTATGAACCTTGGGACGGTCGGGTTTCTGATGAATGAATGGCGCGAACATGATCTCGACGCGCGGCTGGCTGCGGCTAAACATTTCGCCGTTAATCCCTTGCGAATGGAGGCGATCACCATCACGGGTCGCACGATTTTGCTTCCGGCTATCAATGAAGTCTCTCTCCTGCGGGAAACGCGCCAGACCGCTAAAATCGAAGTGTCACTCAACGAACGTGTCGTGATCGAGGAACTGATTGGTGACGGCATCCTGATCGCGACGCCTGCCGGATCGACCGCCTATAACTTATCGGCGCAAGGCCCGATCCTGCCGCTCGATTCGGCGATGCTTGCGATGACGCCGATCAGCCCGTTTCGACCACGTCGCTGGCGCGGTGCGGTTGTGCCTGAACGCGCGCGCGTGCAATTCCGCGTCCTCGATGCAGAAAAAAGGCCCGTCAGCGTCGTAGCCGATCAAACCGAAGTACGCGATGTCAGCATCGTCAACGTGGCTATCGATAAGTCGTCCGTACTGAAACTGATGTTCGATCCCGAGTTTGCCCTCGACGACCGGATCACGATGGAGCAGTTCGCGGTTTAGCTGCGGGTTGCAATCCGGATCGACGCTGCTAATGCGCAATCGTGCTGCACGTTCCCCGATAGCTCAGCGGTAGAGTAGGTGACTGTTAATCACTTGGCCGTAGGTTCGAATCCTACTCGGGGAGCCAGCATATCCCGAATTTTAAGTCCACATTGTCGCGCAGAATTCTGAATTCGGGAGTGTATGTCTTCCCGGCGCATCGTTTTTGCGGACGGCGTTAGTGCCTGACCACGCATCAAGCGCAGACCCTGCGGTGCAGACCCAGATCGATCGGCTGACGATGTTGTCCCCCGGTCGCGATGTGCTGGGGCTTGAGCGGATCACAGCTTTGCTCGCACGATTGGGGAACCCGCAACGGGATCTGCCACCGGTCTTCCACGTTGCTGGAACCAATGGGAAAGGATCGACCTGTGCTTTCTTGCGCGCGATGATCGAAGCGGCCGGGCTCAAGGCCCATGTCTACACCAGTCCGCACCTGGTTCGGTTCAACGAGAGGATCCGCGTCGCGGGAGATTTGATCAGCGATGCCGAACTTGCGCCATTATTGTCCGAAGTTCTCAATTGTTCACCCGACATCGCCCCGAGTTTTTTCGAGGCGACGACCGCCGCAGCGTTCCTTGCGTTTTCGCGATCGCCTGCCGATGCCGCCATCGTCGAAGTCGGGCTCGGCGGAAGGCTCGATGCGACAAATGTGATCGAGCGGCCCACAGTTTGCGGGATCGCCGCGCTGGGCATAGATCACGAAGCCTTTCTGCTCGATCCGGCAAATGGCCCCGACTGGCCACCACTGGAACGGATCGCTTGGGAAAAGGCCGGCATCGCCAAACGCGGTGTGCCGTTGGTCTGCCTCGCGCAGCCCCCGCTAATGATCGACGCGATCGAGCGCGCTGTCGATGCCGCTGGCGCCACATTGCAGCTCCAAGGCCGCGACTGGCACAGTGACGAGACCATGCAGCACGGACTGGTCGGCGCGTTTCAGAAGCGCAATGCCGCACTTGCTGCGCAGATGATCCGGTCAGCACATTTTCTCGATGAAAGTAGCATTGCAACAGGCCTTTTGACAGCGCGCTGGCCGGGACGAATGCAACAGCTAATGCCCGGCCCGTTTGCCGAAGATCGCGAAGTCTGGATCGATGGCGCTCATAATGAAAATGCCGCTCGGGCTCTTGTCGATACCCTACGCTCCTTTGACAGACCGATGCACCTGATTGTCGGCATTCTCGCGAATAAGGATGCTGATGCCATTATTTGCGGTTTTGCCGGGCTGGCGATTCACGTTACGGCGATTCAGGTGCCCGGTCATGCGAGCCATGATCCACATCGATTGGCAGATATTGCCCGACGTAACGGAATTGGGGCAGACGTGGCGGGCAATGTTTCCGAAGCCCTTTTGCGTTCACATGCGCCTTGCACAATAATCATGGGATCGCTCTATCTGGCCGGGCACGTGCTGCGGCTGAACAACGAGCTACCGACTTAGTTCAAATTTTCAGCGGACGGCGTTCAGCGTCGGCTTCGGTCGCTACGTTTTGCGCGTCGGTCCCGACACTGCCCATCGCAGAATCGACCAGGCCGGTGCGGATCATCCACCAGAACAGGACAATGCCCGGCAAGGCGAGAACCGTTGTCAGCACGTAAAAATTGAAATAGCCCAGACTCTCGATGAGCGCCCCTGCGGTGGTTCCGGTTAGGATGCGCCCGGCAACGCTCGACCCCGCAGATATCAGCGCATATTGTGCTGCCGTGAACCGCAAATCGCACAAGGCCGCGAAATAGGCGACCACGACGACACCGCCAAAACCACTGGCGATGTTTTCAAACCCGATCGCTGCGGCCATGCCCATGTTGGTTTTTCCGGTCGCAAACAGCATTGCGAAACTCAGGTTCGATACGGCCATAAGCGCCAGCGCGATCATCACCGACCGTTTAAGCCCCAATTTGGTATAGAGCAGCCCTCCGATGAATATACCGATCAGATAAGCCCAGAACCCCACGCCAACGTCGTAGAATGCGATTTCGTCCTTCGAATACCCCATATCGCCGAACAGCAGCCGAAAGGTCAGATTGGCCAGCGTATCGCCGATCTTGTGGACAAGAATAAACAGCAGAACCGTGAACGCGCCCTGTCGCTTGAAAAACTCGAAGAACGGGCCCTTGATCGAATGCCAGATTTCCGCGAGGCCCTGTTTCTGGAGTGTCACCACCCGCCGCTTGGGTTCACCCATCAGCAGCCCGGCCAACATAGCTGGCAGTGCAAATACGGTGCACGCCAGATAGCCTGCTTCCCAACCAAATCGATCCGCCACGACTAATGCCAGCGCACCAGCCCCAGCTGATCCGATCCTCCAGCCATATTGCGACATGCCAGAACCCACACCCAATTGTTCGGGCTTGAGCGTTTCTATGCGGTAGGCATCGATGACAATATCGAAACTTGCGCCCGCGACTGCTACCAAAATGGCAGCGAGAACGGTGGCTTGTATGCTCGCTTTGGGGTCGACCAGCGCAAGGTTAATGACCGCGGCAACCACCAGCAGGCCCGTCACGATCAGCCACGACACGCGTTGCCCCAATTGCCCAAGCACTGGAATCCGAACCCCGTCAACAATCCAGGCCCACAAAAATTTCAGATTATAAACCAGAAACGCGAGCGTGAACGCCGTGATCGTTTTCTTGTCGATACCCTCTTCTGCCAGCCGCGAGGTAAGCGTCGCTGCAATCATTGCGTAGGGAAAGCCTGACGACATGCCCACCGCAAGCGCTGTCAGCGCCTCTTTTTCCAGATAGGGTTTCAGCGCGGGCGAGCGGGGTGCAAGCACGATCAGCAGCAGCATGCACGCCGCGATGATCGCCAAAGTCGTCAACATTGCGCTTGCTCCCCGTCACATTTCGCGCGAACCTAGCGGGAATATCGGAGAGGGGAAGCCCCGGATGAATGCACCATTCTTGCAACCGCGCCCCACGGAGGGCCAATTGGCCCTGGCCCGGCGCGTGGCGGCTGGCAACCGCGCGCTACCGGTGGCAATGTCGTTTGTCCCTGCATCGGTTTACACCGACACTGCCCGACATGAAGCCGAACAGGCGCAGATATTTTCCCGAGACCCGATGGTCATCGCGCCATCGGCACTGCTGCCACGCAACAACATGGCGGTGCCGCACGACGGTTTCGGCACGCCCTTGCTCATCACACGAGATGGAGAGGGCGTGGCACATGTGTTTCGCAACGTGTGCCGCCATAGGGGCACGCGGCTTGTCGAGGGGCAGGAAATTCAGTGCGCTGCGCGACTGGTGTGCCCGTATCACGCCTGGACCTATGGCACCGATGGCCAACTCATCGGGCTCCCTCGTCCCGAGACATTTCCCGGGCTCGAAAAAGGCGAAAACGGTTTGATCGAACTGCCCAGCCACGAAGCCGGTGGGATGATCTGGTTTGCGTTCGGCGACGTGGCAGATTTTGGCGAGGCCCGAAGATTGGGTGCCGACTTCGATGCCTTCGGGATGGCAGGGCTTCACCTGTTCCGCCGCAAGACGCACAATGTTGGGTCGAACTGGAAACTGGTGATGGACGCGTTTCTTGAAAGCTATCATGTCACGCGGCTTCATGCCGATACGATCGGGAAGTTTTTCAAAGACGGCGTGACCGCAGGCGACACTATCGGACCGCATCGCCGGTCAGCGGTCGGCCGCGCTGCCGAATTGACCGAAGAGGAACTCAATGATTGGGTCAAACTGCGATCGTTCGTCACATTCACTTATCACGTGTTTCCCAATACCGTTATCGTGGTCAGCCCTGACTATGTAAACATCATGACGCTGATGCCGCAGTCCCATGATCGCGTGTCCGTCGAAGACTTTATGCTGATCCCCGAAGAACCGTGCGACGATAAGGCGCTCGACCATTGGGAACGCAGTTGGTTATTGCTCGACGGCAAAGTGTTTTCGGGCGAGGATTTTCGTGCGGCAGAATTGGGGCAGCAGGGGCTTGCCACAGGGGCACTGGAACATATCACGTTAGGAACACTTGAAGCGGGTATCCGGGAGTTTCACCTGACGATCGAAGAAAGGCTGAATGCATGACCCGAGCGACTATAGCAGCGTTGTTAATACTAATGAACGCGCCCGCCTTCGCGAAAACGCCCTCGGCCCGCGCGGTGCTGATCGATGCGAGCGGAAAGCCCGTTGGCACCGTTAGCGTCAAGGATGCGGGGGACGGGTTGGACATTGCGGTAAAAGCGCGAGGGATCGAGCCTGGCATTCGCGGCATTCATCTTCACGCAGTCGGCAAATGCGAGTTGCCCAAGTTCGTATCGGCCGGCCCGCACTGGAACCCGGCGATGAAAATGCACGGAAAAGACAATCCGATGGGTCCGCACGCCGGCGATCTGCCCAATCTGACGGTCGGTAAGAACCGGCGCGTGTCATACAAAGCCTCAGCGCGCGGGTTCAGCCTTACCGGTGATAAGGGTTTGATTGACGCTGATGGCGGCGCGGTAATCATCCACGCCAGCCCTGACGACTATAAATCAGATCCGACCGGAAATGCGGGAGATCGCATTATGTGCGGCGTGCTGAGGCTGAAGTAGTCGCTACAACCAGGCCGCTGCGAGGATCGGTCCTGCGCCAGGCTTTTGGACGATGACCAGACGTTTGTCGGAACCAGCCTCGCGCGGCACAGCGTTGGTCACAAATGTTTTGGCTCCGCCCTGCCAGCTTCCGATGATGCGCTCGCCAATGACGATGTTGACATCGCGTACGGTGCGGCCGACGTTTTCGCCCCGCCCAATGCGAACGACTGCCGATGATTTGATGTCGATCAGTTTGACGTGGGCGGGTGCGCCTTTACCATCGATGCCTATTAATCCCGGCCGTACAGCGATCGCAGCCGAAATTTCGCCCTTCGCCTTGCCAATATGTTGCGTGACCATATCGCGTCGCGATCCGACCGTGCCGAACTTCCCCTGAACGACCGTCTGTGGCGTATACACCCCAGCACCCTCTCCGCCCTTGGCCGCATAGGTTCGCTGGAGCGCGGTGTTCTCTTCGCGCGCTAGCGTATCTTTCCAACCGAGCCGGTCCCAATAGGTAACGGGGCGCGCGAGCGCGATTACGTCAGGCCGTTTGGACAATTCTTCGAGCAAGGCATCGGCTGGCGGGCAAGACGAACAGCCCTGGCTTGTGAAAAGCTCGACCACCACGGGGCTTCGTTCGGCAGGGGTCGAGGCCTGAAGTCCGGCGGCGGCAATCGTGGCGGCAGCAAACGCGAGCAAGCGCATGGTGAAATCCTTCAAAGGCGGTTAAGCGCGGTTCGCATGTCCCGACCCAAACGTTACACCACGCCTGCTCCTGAAGGCCAGCGCATCGCCAAACTGCTCGCGCGGGCAGGCATTGCCTCACGCCGTGAGATCGAGCGTATGATCACCGAAGGCCGGATCGCCAGGGACGGTGTCGTGCTCGATACGCCCGCCACGATCCTTCCGTCGCTCAAAGGCATCACCGTCGATGGTAATCCGGTCAAAGCCGCCGAGCCTGCTCGTTTGTTCCTGTTCCACAAACCGACTGGCGTTTTGACCACTGAACGTGATCCAAAAGGCCGCAGGACGATTTACGATGTTCTTCCAAAAACCTTGCCGCGCGTGGTGCCGGTTGGGCGGCTCGATCTCAATACCGAAGGGTTGCTGCTGCTGACCACTGATGGCGAACTCAAGCGTGCGCTTGAGCTGCCTGCCAATGGCGTGCCGCGCAGCTATCGCGCGCGCGCTTATGGCAAGGTGACGCAGGATCAGCTCGAGGCCTTGAGTGAAGGCGTCGAGATCGAGGGCATGCGATATGGCAGTATCAACGCCAATATGGAGCGACGGACAGGTGCCAATTTCTGGGTCGAAATGACTTTGACCGAGGGCAAGAATCGCGAAGTGCGGCGCGTGCTCGAATATCTTGAACTTGAAGTGTCACGGCTGATCCGCACCGCTTATGGCCCGTTTGGATTACTCGACCTGCCTGCGGGGCAAGTGACCGAAGTCGATCGCAACGCTGTTGCGAGGCTTCGAACGGCTTTGAAAGTCTGATATGAGGATCATTGCCGGGCACTGGCGCGGTCGGCCGCTGGTCGCGCCCAAGGGCGATCTTACACGGCCAACCGCTGACCGCACGCGCGAGACGTTGTTTTCGATGCTCGTCAGCCGCCTTGGCAGCTTCGAGGGGCTGAAGGTGGCCGATCTGTTCGCAGGCAGCGGGGCACTTGGTTTCGAAGCGCTGTCACGTGGTGCTGCATCGTGCCTCTTTGTCGAACAGGATCGCGCGGCCACCGATGCTATCCGCGCCAATGCCGAAAAATTCGCGATCCGGCCCGATATCCGTTCGCAATCAGTGCTCAATCTTGGCCCAGCCCTTGAGCCGCTCGATCTGATCATGATGGACCCGCCTTATGGGACTGGCGCAGGCAGTGTGGCGGTCGATAAACTGGCAAGGCTCGGCTGGATCGGGGATGCCACTTGGGTGAGCATCGAAACGTCACGCACCGAAAAAGTCGAGCATGCCGAACTTATTCTCGATGCCATCCGCGATTGCGGAAAGGCTAGGCTGCACCTCTTCCGCAGGTGATACGCTTCACAGCTGCGGCGATTGCGAATCGCTACATTGTCCTCATGAAACCGGAAGACGAAACGATTACCCCAAGGGAGCTTATGGCACGCCGCCTCGCTGCCATGGCGGGCGTCGATTGGACCCGGCTTCACGAATACCCCGGATTTGAACGCAACCACTGGCGGCACCAGGCCGAATCGCTCATAGCCAAAATGGAATGGGCACGGCTTCAATAGCGCCAGCCCATATGACAGTTGCGCGGGGGCGAGATGGTAGCAGGAACGCCACGGATCGATGGAACCAGCTGGAGTCTGATCACTATACTCTCGGTGCTTTGGGGTGGCGCGTTCTTCCTGATCGAAGTCGGATTGCGAAGTTTCCCGCCCAACACGCTGGTTTTTGCGCGGCTGGCGATCGCGTCACCATTGCTTCTCATCGCGATGCGGATAGCAGGCCATGCGTTTCCAAGAGACGGCAAGACATGGATCATGCTCGGGGTTGTTGGCCTGCTCAACTGCGCTTTGCCCTTCATCCTGTTTTTCTGGGGACAGCAATATCTCGATAGCGGATATGCCGCGATCCTGAACGCGACTACCCCGCTCTGGGGCGTGGTAATCGCTCATTTCATGACGACCGATGAAAAAGCGACGCCTCTTCGAGTTGGCGGGGCGGCAACAGGGCTGGCGGGTATCGTATTGATGGTTGGCCCCGACGCCGTGCGGGGGCTAAGTCAGAATTTGCTCGCGCAGATCGCTTGTCTAGTGTCGACAGTCTTTTACAGCTTTGCCGCGATTTACGGGCGACGATTGGGGCAGCAGCAATTGTCCCCGCTGGTCATTGCCACCGGGCAGACACTGACCGCGACAGTCTTCATGCTCCCGATTTTGCTGATCGTCGACCAGCCTTGGGCGCTGCCGACGCCACGGCTCGATGCTACGCTTGCGGCGCTGACACT
Organism: Sphingomonadales bacterium; assembly: GCA_031425075.1. Lineage (GTDB taxonomy): Bacteria > Pseudomonadota > Alphaproteobacteria > Sphingomonadales > Sphingomonadaceae > Aquisediminimonas. The sequence continues at coordinate 168 of JANPIQ010000425.1, read as the reverse complement.
GGCGGTGCTGTCAACAGCGCTCGCCTATGTGCTCTTTTTCCGGCTCGTCGATCGCGCAGGCGCGTCGAATGCACAGATGGTGGCGTTCTTGATGCCAGTGCTTGCGGTTATCCTGGGCATCGCATTTCTCGGCGAGATACTGATGATAGCGCAGATCGGCGGTGCGGT
>JANPIQ010000424.1:0-5343 GCA_031425075.1 Sphingomonadales bacterium | reverse complement strand
CCATGCGCAAGTGCGCACGGGCCCCTCCCTCTCCCTCAAGGGGAGAGGGGACAGGAGATATAAAATGACCAAACCCCGCGTTCTTATTTCCGACAAGATGGACCCCAATGCCGAAGCGATCTTCCGCGATCGTGGCTGCGACGTCGATGTCATCACCGGCAAGACGCCCGAAGAACTCGCGGCGATGATCGGCGACTATGACGGGCTCGCGATCCGATCGTCGACCAAGGCGACCAAGGCGATCATCGATGCCGCGACCAACCTTAAGGTCATCGGCCGCGCCGGGATTGGTGTCGATAACGTCGATATCCCCGCCGCGAGTGCCAAGGGCGTTGTCGTGATGAATACGCCGTTCGGGAACAGCATCACCACCGCTGAACACGCCATCGCGCTGATGTTCGCGCTCGCGCGGCAATTGCCCGAGGCCAATGCGCAGACTCAAGCCGGCAAATGGCCCAAGAATGATTTCATGGGCGTCGAAGTCACCGGCAAGACGCTCGGCCTGATCGGCGCGGGCAATATCGGCAGCATCGTTGCCAGCCGCGCTCTTGGCCTGCGGATGAAGGTCGTCGCGTTCGATCCGTTCCTCACGCCTGAACGCGCGGTCGAAATGGGTGTCGAAAAAGCCGATCTCGATACCTTGCTCGCCAAGGCCGATTTCATCACGCTGCACACGCCGCTGACCGATCAGACGCGCAATATCCTCTCGAGAGAAAACCTCGCCAAGACCAAGAAGGGCGTGCGGATCATCAACTGCGCGCGCGGCGGGCTGATCGACGAGGCGGCGCTGAAGGATGCGCTCGATTCAGGGCAAGTGGGCGGTGCGGCGCTAGACGTGTTCCAGACCGAGCCTGCCAAGGATTCGCCGCTGTTCGGCACGCCCAATTTCATCTGCACCCCGCATCTCGGCGCATCGACCAACGAAGCGCAGGTCAATGTCGCATTGCAGGTCGCCGAACAGATGGCCGATTATCTCGTCAATGGCGGGATCACCAATGCGCTCAACGTCCCGAGCCTGTCGGCCGAAGAAGCGCCAAAGCTGCGCCCCTATATGACTTTGGCCGAACAATTGGGCAGCCTGGTGGGGCAGCTCGCGCATGACAGCCTCAATTCGATCAGCATCGAAGTCGAAGGTGCGGCGGCACAGCTCAACATCAAGCCGATCACGGCGGCAGTGCTGGCCGGGCTGATGCGGAATTACTCGGACACGGTGAACATGGTCAACGCGCCCTATCTGGCGAAGGAACGTGGGCTTGACGTGCGTGAGGTGCGGCATGATCGCGAAGGCGTGTATCACACACTTGTCCGCGTCACTGTCGCCACCAGCCTCGGCGATCGTTCGGTGGCAGGCACATTGTTCGGCAATGGCGAAGCGCGGCTGGTCGAAGTGTTCGGCATCAAGGTCGAGGCCGATCTCGACGGCCATATGCTCTATATTGTCAACGAAGATGCTCCCGGCTTCATCGGTCGCGTGGGCACGTTGCTCGGCGAAAACGGGCTGAACATCGGCACCTTCCATCTCGGGCGGCGCGCGGCGGGCGGCGACGCGATCCTGCTGCTGTCGATGGACGAAGCCATCCCCGAACCGGTGTTGTGGGATGTCTGCAAGCTACAGGGCGTGAAGACTGTCAAGGCGCTGAAGTTCTGAGGCTCGCGCTTCCATTTGTTCGTTATTGCGAGGAACGGATTGCCGCGCTTTGCTTGCAATGACGGGCGGTGGCGGTTGGCCGCACGATATTGCGAGGGGATTTGCGAGTTTGGCACTGCCGCGTTACGGCCAAACGATGTCTGATGTCTCACCTCTCGCCAAGCCGTTCCCAGCCATCCCGCCGGTTGCGGGGGTCACGCTGCGCATTGCGCGTGCGCACTACAAACAGTGGGATCGCTGCGATCTGACCTTTGTCGAGGTGACAGACGGCAGCAGCGTTGCAGGGGTCACCACGCGCAACATTTGCTGTTCGTCCGAAGTCGAGCTGTGCCGCAATCATTTGAAGGGTGGCAGGGCGAGGGCGCTCATCGTCAATGCAGGCAATGCCAATGCCTTCACTGGCTATCGCGGGCGCGAGGCGGTTGAGGCGATCACAGCTCAGGTCGCGGCGCATCTGGGCTGTGCGGAGACCGAGGTTTTTGTCTCCTCGACCGGAGTGATCGGCGTGCCGCTGCCCAAGGACAAGGCCGAAACCGGATTGCGCGCGGCTTTTGTTGCCGCGCCGTGCCGCTGGGAGGACGCGACCAACGCCATCGGCACCACCGACACTTTTCCCAAGGCTGCGGTGACCACCGCAATCGTCGATGGCCGGACGGTGACGCTGGCAGGCATCATCAAGGGCAGCGGGATGATCGCGCCCGATATGGCGACGATGCTTGGTTATATCTTCACCGATGCTGCGGTGGATGCGGGGCTCTTCCAGTCAATGCTGTCTGCCGCCAACGCCACCACGTTCAACTGCATCACAGTCGATAGCGACACCTCGACATCGGATACCGTGCTGGCATTCGCCACGGGCAAGGCAGGCAATCCGCCGCTGACATCGTTCGACGATGCCGGAGCCGATGCGTTTGCAGCGGCGCTGACCGATCTGTGCCGCCAGCTTGCGCACCTCGTCATTCGTGACGGCGAAGGCGCAACCAAGTTTATCGAAATTTCAGTGACAGGTGCAGTGTCCGATGACAGCGCGCGCCGCATTGGCCTTGCCATTGCCAATTCGCCGCTCGTCAAGACCGCGATTGCGGGCGAGGATGCCAATTGGGGCCGCGTCGTTATGGCGGTGGGAAAGGCGGGCGAGCCTGCGGATCGTGACCTGCTGGCGATCCGCTTTGGGCAAACAGAGGTGGCGCGAAACGGACTTCCGGTCGATGGCTATGACGAAGTGCCGGTTGCGGCGCATTTGAAAGGTCAAGAGATCGATATCGGCGTCGATCTTGGCCTCGGCACAGGCCGCGCCACCGTGTGGACGTGCGACCTGACCCACGGATATATCTCGATCAATGCCGATTATAGGAGCTGACCATATGACCGATATCGTGCTGCACCATTATCCGACCTCGCCTTATGGAGAATTGGCGCGGATGGCGCTCGGGCTGAAAGGCGTGACGTGGAAGTCGGTGATCATCCCGATGATGATGCCCAAGCCCGATCTTGTCGAACTCACAGGGGGCTATGGCCGCACGCCCGTGCTCCAGATCGGTGCTGACATTTATTGTGATACCGCGGCAATCCTTGATGCGCTCGAACATCACACACCGACGCCAAGCTTTTATCCTGCGCCTTTGGGGCCAATACACCGCATAGTCGCAGGCTGGGCAGGCGGTGCGCAGTTCGGTGCGCATGTCGGGGCGGCGTTCAAGAACGCGCCGATGGAGGCGCTGCCTCCCGGCTTTGCCGAAGATCGCAAGCGGCGCTTCGTCGGGTTCGACTTCGATGCCATGCCGAAATTTGCGCCGCATCTCGAAACACAGGTGCTGGCTTCGGTGTCGTGGATCGAGGCGATCCTTGCCGATGGCCGGAGCTTTATCGGTGGCGATGCTGCGGGGCACGGTGATCTGGCGCTCTACAGCAATCTCTGGTTCCTGACCGCGATGCCGTTTGCCGCTGAATTTGCCGCACAGGCGCTTGCCGGGCCGAACATCGCGGCCTGGTATGCGCGAGTGGCGGCCATCGGCCATGGCGAGTTCACCGAGATTTCGGGTGCGGACGCGATTGCCATTGCGCGCGATGCCACGCCTTCCGATCCGACTAGCAGCGTCGATGGTCTTGCATTGGGCCAATCGGTGATGATCCGCACCGAGACATCGGGTGACGATCCGGTTGCCGGCGGCCTGCTCCGTTGCGACGCAGGCGGCATCACTGTGCGGCGGGTCAGCGTTCAGGCGGGAGACCTTAACGTCCACTTCCCACGCATCGGGCAGATCGTGGTTCCCGCCTGATCATTCCGAATCTGGGATAATTGGTTGCATTAACCCGCCACCTGCCCCCATCATGGGCGCGATGCTCAGGCAGTATGAACTTGTAGAACGGGTCAAGGCCTATGACCCCGACGCCGATGAGGCGTTGATAAATCGTGCCTATGTATATTCGATGCAGAAGCATGGCAGCCAGAAACGCGCGTCGGGCGATCCCTATTACAGCCATCCGATCGAAGTGGCGGGCATTCTCACCGATTTCCGGATGGACGATCGAACAATCGCGACCGCGATCCTGCACGATACGATCGAGGATACGCTGACCACGCACGCCGATATCGAGGCCAAGTTTGGCAGCGAGGTGGCACGGATGGTCGATGGCGTGACCAAGCTGTCGAAGATCGAAGCGATGACCGACAATGAACGCGCAGCCGAAAACCTGCGCAAGTTCCTGCTCGCAACATCGGACGATATCCGCGTGCTGATGGTCAAGCTTGCCGACCGGCTTCACAATATGCGCACGCTCCATTTCATCAAGGATGAAACCAAAAGGCGGCGGATCGCCCGGGAAACGATGGATATCTACGCGCCGCTTGCCGAACGCATCGGTATGTACGGTTTCATGAACGAAATGCAGACGCTGGCATTTCGAGAGCTCGAGCCCGATGCGCACGCCTCGATCGTCAAGCGTCTCGAGCAGTTGAACGAAGGCGGCGGGGATCGCGTCGCGCGCATCGCTTCGGGGATCAAGCTGCTGCTGTCGAAGGCCGGCGTCGAAGCCGACGTGTTCGGCCGCGAGAAGCATCCTTTCTCGATCTGGCGCAAGATGCAGGAACGCCATATCGGGTTCGAACAGCTATCCGATGTCATGGCGTTCCGTGCGATCGTGGCCGATGCCGACGCGTGTTACCGGGCACTGGGGGCGATCCACAAACGCTGGCCGATGGTGCCAGGGCGGTTCAAGGACTATATCTCTACGCCCAAGCGCAACGGTTATTCCTCGCTTCATACTGCGGTGATGCATCAGGACAAGGTGCGGATCGAAATCCAGATCCGCAGTGCCGATATGCACGGACAGGCCGAACGCGGCGTCGCGGCTCACTGGAGCTACAAGCAAAAGGGCGAAGCGCCCGACGGGCAGGTGCGCTGGCTTGCCGATCTGATCGAAATCATCGATCACGCCGCCAGCCCTGAAGAGCTGCTCGAACACACCCGGATGGCGATGTATCAGGATCGCATCTTCGCGTTCACGCCCAAGGGGGAACTGATCCAGCTGCCCAAGGGGGCGACGCCCATCGATTTTGCCTATGCCGTCCATACCAATCTGGGTGACACGGCGGTGGGCGCCAAGGTGAATGGCCGCGTCGTGCCGCTGCGCACCGAAATCGAAAATGGCGATCAGGTGCAGATCCTGCGATCCAAAGCGCAGGAGCCGCAGCC
>JANPIQ010000423.1:0-5578 GCA_031425075.1 Sphingomonadales bacterium | reverse complement strand
AAGGCACGCATGACATCCATGCGCTGATTCTGGGCCGCGCAATTACCGGGATTCAGGCATTTTCGTAAACCGCATCGCGGCTTCGCGACTGCCAACACGGCGCGACCGCTTTAGCGGGGCTGGGCTGAATCAAGCCTGGCGCGCGCTTCTACAAGGTCGGCCAGCGCCGCATCTTCCTGCGTTGATTGTGTTGCAGCCGTCGAAGCGGTGCCTGTCTCTTCAGGAGCGGCATATTGCGCCGCAGACCAGCACACAAAAGCCGCAAAGGCCAGCGCAGCCCAGCGGCTTTTGAATATCCATTTATAGCTGAAACCGAACATCGGTATCTTATGCCCGATGCCTGGTTAAGCAAGGCTTAGCGGCAGCTGCGCTTCTTGGCGACTTCATTGCCAAGCAGCGCGCCCGCAGCAGCACCGAGCACCGTGCCCGTCGTGCGATCGCCGCGCGTATCGACGGCCCGGCCAACCAGCGCGCCGCCGACGCCGCCGATGATCAGGCCAACGGTGCCATCGCGCTTGCGGCAATAAGTGCGGCCATCTTTGCCACGCCACTCGCTATATTTGTGTCCACCTTTATGGCCGCGGTGCGCATCGGCCGGGGTGAGCGGTATAGCCATTCCGCTGACCACGACTGCGGTAGCGGCGAATATCGAAAGACCCTTTTTCATTGCTTGTCTCCACTTGTGAATTCGAGCCGTGGAGATAACCCCGTCAAAATGAACGGGTTATGTCTAGATTTATGCAGCTCGCCGATAGAACGCCTCGGTTCGCCGACCATAACTACCGCCACCGTAAGCGTTCGCGGCTGAGTTGGTCGATCCGGGTGACGCCCATCAATTTCATGCCGCGTTCGATCTCATCGCGCATGTTCCCCAATGCGGCTTCGACCCCCTGCTGTCCTGCCGCCGCCAGTGCATAAAGATACATCCGCCCGCCCGAAGCCGCCTTGGCCCCGACCGACAATGCCTTCAGAACATGCGTGCCGCGCCGGATGCCACCATCGCAAATTACGTCGATGCGATCGGCCACCGCATCGACGATTTCCGCAAGCTGGTCGAATGGCGCGCGCGATCCATCAAGCTGGCGCCCGCCATGGTTCGACACCATGATCGCGGTCGCACCGATATCGACCGCGCGGCGCGCATCGGCGACAGACATGACGCCTTTAAGGCAGAAATGCCCGCCCCAATCGGCGCGGATGCTCGCCGCCGTTTTCCAGTCCATTGACTGATCAAGCTGGCTGTTGAAATAATTCTGGATCGAAATCGGCTCGCGTGATCCTTCGGCAACATGGCTTTCCAGGTTGGGCAATGAAAAGCGTTCGCGGAACAGGAAATTGAGCGCCCAACCCGGTTTGGCCGCATAGCTCAGCGCCGATCCGGGCGTAAAGCGCGGCGGCGTCGTGAAGCCAGACCGTTTGCATCGTTCGCGATTGCCCGACACGATCGTATCGACCGTCAGCGCGATCGCATCGAACTTCGCCGCCTTGCACGATTCGATCAGCGCGTGATTGAGGCCTTTGTCCTTGTGAACATAGAGCTGGAACAGCTTGGGCCCGTCGGTCAGCGCGCCGATCTCGGCAATGCCCACGGTCGACAGGCTCGATATGCCGAAAAACGTCCCGAACTTTGCGGCCGCACGCGCCACCCCGCGTTCGCCGTGCCAGTGGAATATCCGCTGAAGCGCGGTTGGCGAGAGGAACAACGGCATCGCCATTTCGCGCCCGAACAATGTCGTGCGCATATCGATGTTCTCGACGCCGGCCAGCACGTTAGGGATCAGGTCGCAATCATCATACGCCGACGTGTTGCGCGCCTTGGTCACTTCATCGTCGGCAGCGCCGTCGATATAGTGGAACACCGGATAGGGCAGCCGTCGCCGTGCCAGTTCGCGGAAATCTTCAACATTGTGACAATCGGCAAGACGCATCGCGAGGCGCATGGCACAAACGGCTTATCGCGACGCAGGTTGACGACGAACTGTGCAGAAATTACGGTGGAATGATTTTAATCGAGGAGTGTCGTTGATGACTGATCCCAAGATCACGAACGAACCGCCGGTCCGCGCCGAACGCACCCCCGGTTACAAACTGCTTCTTGCACTGCTGGTGGGCTTCGTCCTCTCTATCCCGCTGCTTGCGGTTTATGCGCTCAATTACGACCGGCAATCGCAATCCCAGACCGCGCGCGCATCGATCACGCAAGGCTGGGGCGGGCCGCAGACAATTGCCGGGCCTTTGCTCGTCATCCCCTATCAGGCCAAGGCAACCGAGACCGTCGAAGAGGGCGGCAAGCAGGTCGTCAAAACTTCGACCGTCTGGCGCGAATTGGTGCTGTCGCCCGAAGTCGCCAGTTTGCAGACTATGATCAAACCCGAGCCGCGCAAACGTTCGATCTACGAAGCCATCGTCTACGAGGCCGATCTGAAGGGGCAGGCGCGCTTTGTGATGCCGCCCGATCTCGTGCGGATCGGGATCGACCCGGCGGTGCTCGTCTATGACCGTGCCGAAATCCGTTTCGGGCTCGCCGACGCGCGGGGACTGTTCGGCACGCCCCCTCAGGTCAGTGTCGGCGGCAACACGCTGCGGCTCGAACCCGGCAAGGGTCCGGGGGCGACCAACGGTTCTGGCTTCTTCACCGGAGTTGACGCGTCGGGCCTGCCCAATGGCCCGGTGATCGCCGATTTTGCGTATAGGTTTCGCGGCAACGGCTCGTTGACGCTCGCCCCGCGCGCAGGCGATACGACATGGAAGGTCACTTCGCCCTGGCCCTCGCCCAGCTTTCAGGGCGGCTTTCTGCCGACGACCCGCAAGGTCAGCGACACAGGGTTCGAAGCAACGTATCGCGTCGGAAACCTCGCGCTTGGGCAATCGCTGGTCAATGCTGACGATTCGCCCGTTGTCGCCGCCCAGGATAGCACCGCGTTCGAGGCGCCGCGCGTTGGCGGGGCCATCACCAATGCCGCAATGACGATCGACCTTATCCAGCCGGTCGATCTCTACGACCAGGTGACCCGCGCGACCAAATACGGGTTTCTGTTCATTGGCTTCACCTTCGTCGCACTGCTGATGTTCGACGTGATCGGCGGTGTCCGCGTTTCGGCGGTCGAATATCTGCTCGTCGGTGCCGGACTTGTGCTGTTCTTCATCCTGTTGCTCGCCTTTGCCGAAGTGATCGGGTTTTTGCCCGCATATCTTGTCGCAAGTGCCGGCATTATCGGGCTGATCACCGCATATTCGGCTGCCGTCCTCAAAAGTTGGAGACGCGCGCAGTATATCGCCGGGTTGCTGACCGCTTTGTACGCGGTGCTCTACATCCTGCTCAGCCTCGAAGCCTATTCGCTGCTGATCGGATCGCTGATGCTCTTTGCCGCGCTTGCCGGCGTGATGTACGCGACGCGCAATCTCGACTGGGGGGCCAAGCGTAATCTGGGATAAAGGGCAGCCGGGGTGTTAGACCTCGGCCAGTCCTGACGCTTGAAACGCGCAGGCAGCGCTGGTATTGGGACGTCCCCACGGCGGCGCCACGCGCACCGTGCCACATGGTCGGGGAATAGCTCAGCTTGGTAGAGCACTGTCTTCGGGAGGCAGGGGCCGGAGGTTCGAATCCTCTTTCCCCGACCAATTATTCACAACGTCGTGGGGGGCTTCGCGCTCTTCGCATAGCCCGCCTGGAAATTCCCGCGTTTCCGCGCCAATTTCGGTTTGCCGCGCGTGATGAGAGGCGAGCGAGACCGCCTGATCGCCGCCAAAACACCCGCGACTGGCACCCCGTCTCGCGGCGGCTTTTCCCAGACCTCACCTTGAAATGATTGAGCTATGCTAGCCCGAGCTGATTGAATTGTGCCGACCAACAAACAGGCACATCTAGCGCAAGCAGATTGCGCGTGGTCAGGCTCACAGGATCGCGACCGTCGAGCAGCGCTCGGGTGATCTCGGGCGACAGCCATGACAATCGGAGCAGCCGAGTGACGCGCTTACGACACTGGCCGGTCTCACGCGAATGCATCGTAATGGTCAGGCTGGGGTCGGCGCGAAAAGCAAGCTGCGTTGTCCGAGCCTCACACAATAGTTCGATCAGACTTTGGTCAGGCTCGGGTTTCGTAGAAGGCTGAGCGAATACCAGCCGAATCATCTGGCGTCGGCGGAGCCGAGTGATCGGGACCGAAAGCGCGATTGGGGGCAGTTTGTCTGAGTGCTCAACCCCGAGCCTCAATGCAAACGCGGTCGCATCAATCTCAATGTCGAGGCGTTCGTCAAACACCTGGACCCGCCGCAACAGAGCGCCAAGCAGAATATGGCGGGAGTATCGAACGCCCAGCTCCTGTTTCATGCTGTACGTTGTCGCCAGCGCCCTTGCGATCGCTTCGGGATTGTCGACGAATTTGCTTACGAGACCCTGCACGCGCATATTGTCACCGAGAAAGTCTTCGACGGTCATAACAACGAGCCTGTCGATCTCGGCTGCAGGGAGACTCCACCTCATCGGTCCGTCGGATTGAACCGTGTCGGGCCGCGTTTGATAATAGCGATATTGTCGACCCCCCTTCGCACTGTGGCTTGGCGACATGCGCCGTCCTTCGCCGTCGTAAAGGATGCCCGCGAGCAGGCTTGGGCTTTTCACGTTGCTTTTGCTCACGCGAACCACGCGGTTGGCAGCAATGCGCTGCTGAACCTGTTCCCATAGCGCCTCGCCGATGATCGGTTCATGCTCGCCAGAATGGGCTTCGCCGCGGTGTGTTATCTTGCCGAGGTATACGCGGTTCGAAAGCATGTGGAAGAGCATGCCGGTAGCAAAAGGAATGCCGCCGACGGTCCGTGTCGAGAGCTGGCGGACCCGGGTGCGGTATCCATCTGTGCGAAGCTCCTCGACCAGGGCTTTTCCTGAGCCGAGTACCACATATCTTTGGAAGATGTGCAGAACCGTCGCGGCATCATCGGGAATAACGACGAGTTTTCGGTCCTCGACCTTGTAGCCGAGCGGCACCGCACCGCCCATCCACATGCCCTTGCGCTTCGACGCGGCGATTTTGTCACGGATGCGTTCGCCTGTGACTTCACGCTCGAACTGCGCAAAGGACAGCAGCACATTGAGCGTCAGCCGGCCCATTGACGTTGACGTGTTGAACGACTGCGTGACCGAGACGAATGAGGCGGCCCGCTGATCGAGCACATCAACGATCTTTGCAAAGTCAGCAAGACTGCGGGTCAGTCGATCGATCTTGTACACGATGATCAGGTCGACCCGACCTGCCACGACATCGTCGAGCAACTTGCGCAGCGCGGGCCGTTCGAGCGTTCCGCCCGAATAGCCACCATCTGAATAGCTCTGCTGGACCTGTGTCCACCCTTCGTGACGATGGCTTAAAATGTAAGCGGCACAGGCTTCTTGCTGGGCGTCGAGACTGTTGAAGGCTTGGTCGAGACCTTCCTCTGATGATTTGCGGCAGTAGATGGCGCATCGGATGTGTTTGCGGGGATTGTCAGCGCTTTGCATAAGCACCGATCGCAAAAAAGCGTGGCCCCGAATATTGCGTGCCTGTCACAGCCTTGGCGATCGAGGTGAGCGAGGACCACTCGC
>JANPIQ010000422.1:0-1728 GCA_031425075.1 Sphingomonadales bacterium | reverse complement strand
GGCTTGATGCCCGCCGAGCGGTTGAATGCGAAGTTGCACGGCAACCCCATATCGGTTTCGAGGAAATTGCGGATGCCGCGCGCATAGGTTTCGGTCGCGACGATGCCGAAGCTCGCGGTGCCGAAGAAATCCTGCGTGACCGAGCGCCACAAATCCCAGAGCGGTTTGATCGTCGTGTGCTTTTCGCGTGCGATGAATGGTTCAGGGTCAAGCCCGGTCAGTTCGCCCAATGTGCGGAGGAACAGCGTAGTCGATTCAAGCCCAATCGGTGCTTGCAGATAGGGCCGTTCCAATGCCTCGCACAGCCCACGCCCGAATTCGCGATACATGCAGACATTGACGCTGGCATCGGCAAGTTTCTTGACGTCGGCGAGGTGCGATCCCAGCGGGAACGCCATGTTGACCTCGGCACCGATGCCTTCGATCAATCGCCGGATTTCGGCGAGATCGGATGGCATGTTGAAGGTGCCATACATCGGTCCGATGATGTTAACGCGGGGGCGCTCGCCCTCCTTGATCGGCTTGGGTGCAGGCACGCGCTTAGGGCCAAACTCGGTCCACAGCCATGTCAACGCGCGGTCAGCCGATTGCCATTGATCTTCGTCGATCGTGCGCGGTAGGAAACGAACGATGTTGGTGCCTTCGGGCGTAACGCCGCCGCCGATCATTTCGGAAATGCTGCCGGTGACGACGACCGAGGGCAAATCGGGATCGAGCGTTTTCCACGCGCGCTTCATCGCGCCTTCGGTGCCGTCGCGGCCTAGCTCTTGTTCGCCAAGCCCAGTCACGACAATCGGCAGCTCATGCGGCGGCAGGCCGTCGGTGTAGTGGAGAACTGATGTGACCGGCAGGTTCTCGCAACCCACAGGGCCATCAATGATGACCTGCAAGCCCTTGATTGCGGTGAACGCGTAAACCGCACCCCAATAGCCGCCTGCGCGGTCATGATCGAGGATGAGGGTCATACGCCCACTGCCTCAGCTGCCTTTTCCTGCGCGATGCGCTTGGCGGCGAACTTGGCCTTGAACTGCGGACGATCCTGCGGGGTGTCTTCCCACACGCCTGCGGTTGGCCCTGTACCGACGCCTTCGAAAAACGCTTTCATCCGGTCGAACCGGTGCTGATTGCCGAGCGCTGCGTTGATCACCGTCGCAAGGCTGCCAGCGCCTGCCACGCCCATTAGCGGGCGCGCCGAGATCAGATTGGTGAAGTAAAGCGCCGGAATGGCCTTCGCTTTGGCATGTTGCACAACGGGCGTCGTGCCGATTGCGAGATCGGGACCGAAGCTCTCGACTGCCGCAATGTCTTGCTCAAGGCTCGCGCGATACTGGACATGGACACCGCGTGCGATCAGCCAGTCACGGTCTGGGTCGCTCCAGACTGTGCGCGGCGCCGCAGTGCCGACATAGGGCACCTCTGCCCCGCTTTCGATCAGCAGCCTCGCGACGAGCAGCTCGGAGCCTTCATAACCCGAGACGGTGATCCGCCCCTTGATCGGCATCGCGGCGAGCGCGGCACCAATGGCGGGCAGGAATCTGTTCTTGGCGGCATCGACTGCGTCTTGCGCTATCCCGCACGCCTTACCGATCGAATCGAGCCATGCGGCGGTGCCATCGACGCCGACCGGTGCCGAACCGATCACGGTGCGACCAGCCGCTTCGAATTCGCGGACGCTCGCAGTGTAAAACGGATGGATTGCCGCAACGGCGGCGCAATCGAGTGCCGCAT
>JANPIQ010000421.1:0-1546 GCA_031425075.1 Sphingomonadales bacterium | reverse complement strand
CGCGTGCTGACGCTGGCGGGCGGCGGCAATTTGCCGCTGCCGCTGCTGGTGGCACCGCAGGCAGCCAAGGTTGCGCTCAGGACGGCACAGGCGAACAGGCGAAGCGCAGTCATGCGCGGGGGACACGAAGATGCAGCATATGCACCGCCAGAGCCGCGCCGACCACCGGGGCCAAGAGGTTGACGACCGGAATGACAAACAGCACGGCGCCGACCAGCCCCAGCGCAAGGCGCTCCCTCACGCCCAGCGGCGCCATGCCGGGGTGGCGCGCCAGCACCATCTCTTCAAGCTCGCGGCCCAGCAGCAGCATGTTCACCGCCAGCACCAGCAGCAATGTGCCGATGCCGGTCACGAGCAGGAGCAGATAAAAGGGCGCGGCGAGCAGATTCCAGCCGATGGCGCGGCGCGCCGAGCGCAGCCCCATCGCCATCCCGCTGGCAAAGCTGACCGGCACCGCACTGGCCGCAGCGGCAGGGTAATGATCCTCCTCGACGCTTTCGACGACGCGGTCGCTCATCAGGCCCATGACCGCCATCGACACGCCGCGAAACAGGAACCAGCCTGAAAATATGGTCATTCCGGCGGCCAGAAACGCCGCCCAGCCATCGGCAGCGGCAAACCAGCGCGGCAAAACATAATGATCGAGCAGCAGCCACAGCCCCACCCCGAAGGCCAGAAAAAATGCCAGCGTCAGCCCGGCGACCACCAGCATCAACCGGAAAGTGCGCGCATCGCCCAACTGGCGCAGCGCAAGGCCAAGGGACTGGATGATCATGCCGCACATGTGACGGGTTGTCGCCAACGATTCAATCGACTTGCGCCGGAAAGTCGTGCGGCCTAGTGCGCGCCAACCCTTTTTTCTGACCGAAAGTCCCCCATCCATGCCCACTCCCCGTTACGACGTCGTCGCGATCGGCAATGCCATCGTCGACGTCATTGCCCGCGCCGACGATGCGCTGGTCGTCGCTGAAGGGCTGACCAAGGGGTCGATGCGGCTGATCGATGCGGGCGAGGCCGAAAGTCTCTATGCCGCGATGGGGCCGGCGATCGAAGTGTCAGGCGGCTCGGCGGCGAACACGCTCGCCGGGATGGCTGCGCTTGGCCATGCTTGCGCGTTCATCGGCCAGGTCGCTGACGACCAGCTGGGCAAGGTCTTCACCCATGACCTGACGGCCTTGGGCGTGGCCTATATGACTCCGCCGCTGGCGGACGGAGCGCCGACGGCGCGCTGCCTCATCCTCGTGACGCCCGACGGGCAGCGCACGATGAATACTTTTCTGGGCGCGAGCCATTTGCTGGGTCGCGAAATGATCGACGAAGCCATGATTGCGGACAGCGCGATTCTCTATCTCGAAGGCTATTTGTGGGATCCCGAACTGTCGCGTGCGGCCATGCGCCGCGCCATCGACGTGGCGCGCGGTGCCGGGCGCAAAGTTGCCTTCACCTTGTCGGACGCGTTCATCATCGACCGGCACGGCGATGATTTCCGCGCACTGCTGAACGAGGGGTTGTTCGACATCCTGTTCGCCAACGAAACCGAAATTTG
>JANPIQ010000420.1:0-2601 GCA_031425075.1 Sphingomonadales bacterium | reverse complement strand
AATTATAATTTCCTTCTTCATTAGTAAAAACTGCAGCCTGATTAGCACCCTCACTAATGTTGACCCTAAAATCGTCTAAATGAATATCGTTGGAATCACAGCCATTTTTATATTGATTGCCTTAAAAGTAATCGAATTTGTCTTAACCATTTTGGAATAACACCAACTGGCATTCTAGCATTCTTTCTCCTTAGTATTCTTTTGGTAATAACATTTATTGATCTTGAGCACATGATAATTCCAGATCAAATAAACAAACCTGGGATGATTTTTGGTTTACTAATTGGCTTACTGAATCAATTCTTTTTTACGTTTGAAAATCCTTTTAGTCCGAGCATTGTAGATTCATTAATCGGATTAGTCTGTGGTTTTGGAATTCTCTACGCCATTGCATGGACCTATTTTAAAATTTCTGGAGTATCTGGACTCGGCGGTGGAGATATTAAATTAATGGGTTTTATGGGAGCCCTGCTTGGGCCGTATTCAGTAATGCCGATACTAATATCAGCCTCATTCATGGGATCAATTATTGGAGTTTTATTACTAGCTTTTAAAAAATCTAGCTTCAGAACCGAATTTCCATTTGGTCCTTGGCTTGCATTAGGTATTGCCCTGTACCTCTTTGGTTTTGACGCAATGTCACTCATTCAAGTTATAACTACTCAATTATTTTTTCCTGATTTACAAAATGGATAAAAATTTAGCTTCTCCACATTCTAATGGAAAGAATCTAAAACAATTCGGAGGAGTAATCGGAAAAAGCCCTGCGATGTTAGAAATCGCAGAAAAGATTAGCAAGGTTTCACTCTATAAAACCACCGTACTCCTAAATGGTGAATCTGGAACCGGGAAAGAGTTAATTGCAAAATATATCCACGAAAATTCACCAAGAAAGGGTAAACAATTTATTCCAATTAATTGCGGAGCAATCCCCGAACACCTAATAGAATCAGAACTCTTTGGTCATAAGAAAGGTGCATTTACCGATGCGACTCGAGATAAAAAAGGGCTTTTTGAAGAAGCATCAGGTGGAACTATTTTTTTAGAT
The DNA here is from genome assembly GCA_031425075.1 of Sphingomonadales bacterium. Classification (GTDB taxonomy): domain Bacteria; phylum Pseudomonadota; class Alphaproteobacteria; order Sphingomonadales; family Sphingomonadaceae; genus Aquisediminimonas. Next base: position 1,553 of record JANPIQ010000420.1, on the reverse strand, counting down.
GAAATTGGAGAACTACCAATACATTTACAGGCAAAACTTTTGCGAGTGCTTCAGGAAAGCACAATTAGGCCAGTAGGAAGTGAGACGTCAACCGAAATTGATGTTCGAATTATTTCTGCAACACTTAGAGATCTCGAAAAAGATTCAATGAACGGAAAGTTTCGTGATGACTTATTTTACCGCTTAAATGTACTTACATTACGCATACCTCCACTTAGAGAACGTATTGAAGATTTACCCGAGCTAACGGATTACTTGCTAGAGAAGATCTGTAAAAAGTTAGATTTAAAAAAGCCCACAGTAAGCGAGGAAGCAAAAATCATCTTAACCAAACATAATTGGCCAGGAAATATTCGGGAACTTGAAAATTACCTTGAAAGAGCAGCAATCCTCAGCGAAAATAATGTAATCGGGATAGAGGTTTTACCTCCCAAAATTGTATCTGCGGCCATGAATGACTCTGCAAAAGGAACAATGGCCGACATGCCAGACAATCTATCGATTAAGGAACATACAAAAATTATTGAAAAAACTCTAATCGAAAAGGCACTAAAACAAACGTCGGGCAACAAAACTCACGCAGCAAAATTATTAGAAATAAGCCATAGAACCTTACTATATAAATTGAAAGAATATAATTTTGATTCATCCCTAGAAGAGTAGTATTGTTAGGAGTAATTTATTACTTTCTAACTAGCCAAACATTGAAAAAAATATTTCTAATTATTCCTCTCATATTAATTAGTTCATCATTTTTAATTGCCGAAGATGTTTTTAAGTGGGTAGATGATGAAGGTAATATTCATTACTCAAACAATAGCCAGGACAGTCAAGGAACCAAAGCTGAACTCCCAGAACTTGAAAAATCGGACTTCAAGGATCGCTTAGAAGAATTAAACTCAATCTCAAATCAAACTTGCATAAAACGAGGTGGTGTTAATTGTGAGGCTGGAAAGGATGGAGACGGCAGTGTCATTTGTCTTGATGGTTACAAAGATTCTTCTGAAGAATTTCAGGCCCTATGCACGGAAGTTAGACTTCAAAGTTCAATTAATCTGCCTGAAAATAGAAGTCGAAAAAGACTCACGATTATGCCTCTAACTGTTATCGTTAGAAACAATAGCGCAATCATTGCAGAAGACGTTAGAGTCGAAGTAAGTTTACTAAAGGCGCTAAACCTTTCTGTTCGGGAAAAACTAATTTTAGAAGGAAGTAAAAACATTCCAGCTTTTGGAATATCCGAATATACTTTTACAGGAAAAACTTTCGACGAAAGAATTTTAAGGAAAGGTAATATTTCAACAAGTTGCAAAAACTGCTTCAATCCAGCCCTTCCAATCGTAACAAAGTGATTTTTCCAAATTAGCCTAGGTACTAGAGCGGGTAACTAAACCTATTAATTTAGTAGACATTGCGAAAATCAAGAATGAATGTAATACTGTCATCACTATGGATTTAATAGCACGCGCACAAAGTATAGTTTCTCAAGAAATCGAAGCACTTCAGTCTCTTTCATTTGGTCCTGAATTTGCAACCGCCGTTTCTTTGATAAT
>JANPIQ010000419.1:0-2838 GCA_031425075.1 Sphingomonadales bacterium | reverse complement strand
CCTAAATCTGGCGCGTCTACCAATTCCGCCACGCCCGCACGACACGCGAGCGCGGCTCTATAGCAGGGATGCGAGAGGGGGCAAGCGGGGGGGGTGTGTGAACCGCAACGCTCACCCCACGCGGGCCGTTGCCACCACCGCGCGGAATTTTTGCACGTCGCGCCCGAAATAATACGTTTGCGGCGCGGCAAAGACCGCCATGTAAAGTTTTCCGCCGATGATCGCGCCAATGCCTTCGCCCTTGCGCTTCACTTCGTCCGCGATGGTGTAGCTGAACGCGAAACGAAAGCCTGGCCGGCCTGCAAAGGTTGCAGGTTCGACGGTGTCAGTCGAGTAGTTCGCGGTATCGGTGACGCTGCGCAGCGTCGTTTCATACAGCGCCACGACATCGGGGAGCAACATCGTCGCACTGAATTTGGGAAGCGGTTTATCCTTTTTCCGGCGATCCTTGACGAGCGTTTCGCCGCTTGCGATGCCGCCGAAAAAGGTGACTTCATTTAGGGCGAGCCCGTCGAGCGTCCACGCCTCGGCCTTTTTGCCCACCATCGGCGGCAGCTTGTTCCACGCTTCGGGCGGGGTCACGAACAGGTTCGATTTGCCCACCGCAACCGGCGCGCCTGCGGGGATCAGCTTATATGCTGCGGCAAGCGGAGTGGCGGCGAGTGCCACCGCAACCGCAGCGGTCAAGGCAAAGCGTGGTTGGGTCATGATCATCCTCCTGCCAGCATCGCAATCATGGCGCGGTCGCCTGCGGCTGGATATTTTTCGAGATAGGTGGAAAGCGCGGCCTTTCCTTCCGCCGGAGCGCCCGAACGCAGCAGTGCCAGCCCCAGCCCGCGCCATGCTTCGACTGGTGCACCCGGCGTGGCCACAGCGGCACGATACGATGTCGCGGCGACGCCGAAATCCTCGGGCCGCCCACGCGCGCGATACAGTTCTGCGCGCATATAATGAAGTTCGGGCGTCCAGCCGCTTGTCGCCAATGCCGCGATCAGGAATTCGGTGCCGCCGAAATCGTTGAGCTTGATCTGATCATCAATGAAGCTCGCGACATGGCTGGAAAGCGCGGCGCGATACGCCCACTCACGATTATCGGGCGTCGTAACCTTGGCATTCTGCCCCATTTGTTTGAGCACCGCCATCCGTTCATCAGTTGGCGGGTGTGTGGCGAACAGGCCGCCATTCTTGTCCTTCTTGCTCTTGCGGTTGCGCGCCGCCGCAGTCGCATCCTGTTCGGCGCGGAGCTGCTCCCAGATCGCCGAGGCGGCAGTCGGGTTATAACCTTGTTTGGCGAGCAATGCGATCGATTGGGTATCGGCCTCGCGCTCCATGTCGCGGTTGAAGCTGAAGATCGAACCCGCGACGCCAATCTGCGCTACGAAACCGAATGGCAGGAAGCCGAGCCATGCCATTGCCCCGGTCTTTGCCTTGATATCGCGGAACGACTGGAGGCTGTGGCGGTTCTGATAATGGACATATTCATGGCCGAGCACGGCGGCCATCTGCGCCTCGTTCCGCGCGCGGAGGAACAGGCCGGACCAGATCTGCATCATCCCATTGGGGGCCATGCTCGCGTTGAAATAGGGCGTGCGGACGATGTATATGCGGATCGGCGCGCATTCGGCCTGCCCTACCAAATCGCAGAAAACCCTGCGGACATAGGCATTGAAAGCCGCGTCGCGGATGACGAAGTTCGATAGTGCCATCTGCTTTTCATATTCTTCGGCCTGCAGCCATAGCCCGCGTTCATCCTGGTCCTGCGGCTGATAACCGGGGCCGATCGGCGCATATTTTGGCGCTGGCGCCGCCCCGATCAATGCAACCGACGCGACCAAAGCTGCGAGCTTGCGGATCATTTGGTGGGCGCTGGCTCAGGCGTTCCGGGGAAGCCGCGCAGCAACTGCCCGACGCGTTTGACCGCCCCATCCTCGGTCCGCACATCACCGCCCATCTGGATATCGGTGTTGAACCAGACGATCTCGCCGGTCTTGAGATCGGTCATCGCGGCATATCCGATATGGATGCCCGGAACGATCCCGACGCCGAGCATCGCGCCAAAAATCTGCGCCGCCTTGCGCCCCGCAGTACCATATTGATCGTAGGTGTAGAAAAACACGCCATAATCGGCATTGTCGGTGGCAGGCGCGAGCGAGGTCACGCCCGGCCCCATCGTCCAGTCGAACCTGTCCTTCTTGGTTGGCAGCTTGTTTCCGGGGAACATCTTGTGCGTCAGGATCGCACCCGAAACCGCGCGGAACAATGTGGTGTATTCGGTGGTCGTCGTATCGGGGTCGCCCAGAAAGCTGACCTTGTGCTTTTGCGTTTTCTGGCTCGATACCAGCGCTGCGGCCATGAACTTGCGCGCATCGGCAGTCCATTCGGCGTTGGGTTCGGCCACCCCGCCTGCGGTCAGCGACCCGACCGCCACGTCTGGCCGGAACACCGCGATCTTGACCGAGCGATCATCGGGAAGGCTGAAACCCTCCTTGACGATCACCTTGGCCTGCGCCGGTGCGAGCACGATCAAAATGCTTGCGAAAAAAGCAATCAGTCTTGCGACCATCGGTATTCCCCCCTCCCGATTTATGTCGCGGTTCTACAGTCGACGCATTCGGCTCGCAAGCCCCTATCCCAGTGTCTTCCGCAACAGTTCATTCACCACCGCCGGATTGGCCTTGCCGCCCATCGCCTTCATTGTCTGGCCGACGAAAAAGCCGAACAAAGCTTCCTTGCCACCGCGATAGGCTTCGAGCTGGCCGGGGTTTTTGGCGAGGACATCGGCGATCACGGCCTCGATGGCGCCGGTATCGCTGGTCTGTTTGAGGCCTTTGTCTTCGA
>JANPIQ010000418.1:0-6211 GCA_031425075.1 Sphingomonadales bacterium | reverse complement strand
TTCATCGAGCGTGAGAAGCACACGACGATCAAACCGCTCTGGGATCTGTGGCGCTCAGTCACGCAGGATTTCTTCGGCACCGCGAGCTTCGGCATCGTCGCGACCGAAACCTATGCGCGTGGCATCCGCAATTTCCTTGAAACAGACATGGGGCTGCCGTGCAACTTCGCATTCAACCGCTCGGCGGGCGTCAAGCCTGACAATGCGGCAGTGCGTGAGGCGATCCATACCACGCCGCCGCTGGTGCTGTTCGGCAGCTATAATGAGCGGATGTATTCGGCCGAAGCAGGTGGGCGCTGCATCTATATCCCTGCAAGCTTCCCCGGCGCTGCGATCCGGCGGCACACCGGCACGCCATTCATGGGCTATGCCGGCGCGACCTATCTCGTGCAGGAAGTGTGCAATGCGCTGTTCGACGCGCTGTTCAACATCCTGCCCTTGTCGACGCAAATGGATGCGGTCGAAGCCACGCCAGCGCGGTTCGAGCGCGCGATTGCGTGGGAAGACGCCGCCAAGACCGAATTCGACGCACTGATCGAAGCACAGCCGGTGCTGGTCCGCATTTCAGCCGCCAAACGCATCCGCGACGCCGCCGAACGTGGCGCGCGCGCGGCTGGCGAAGCGGCTGTCAGTCAGGAGCGGCTCGCAAGCGCCGCCCGTCAGTTCGAAAGGCAGGCCGTATGACGCTCCTGCTTATCAAAGATATCTCGCTGGCCTGTGGAGGGGACCAGCCCGATAGCCGCAGCGGGGCGCCCCCCTTGCTGTCGGATATGCCTGGGTTCGCAGATTCGGCGGGCCTTCTCGTTGGGGGACAAAGGAGACGTTCTAATGGCTAATGGCGAAACACCGTCGAATTATTTGACGGCAGATGAAGCCAAAGAGTTTCACAAACTCTTTATGATGAGCTTCATCATTTTTACTCTCATCGCGATCGTGGCGCACTTTCTGGTGTGGCAATGGCGGTCGTGGCTTCCCGGCCCCGAGGGCTACGCGATGATCGAGGCAGGTGCGCAGTACGCACAGGCCAGCATCTCAACGTTCTTGGCATAGGAGGAACATACCATGTGGAGAATGTGGCAAACATTTGATGGCCGCCGGGTCCTGACATCGCTCGCGATCTTTCTTTTCGCACTCGCGATCCTGATCCATTTCATCCTGCTCAGAACCGACAGGTTCAACTCGCTTGATGGCCCGTCGGCAGCGCCGATGGCAGGGGCCAGTGCACCGGCCGCGACGGCAACGCCTTAACCGGCAGCCTTCGGTGACGTGACCCAGGCACACAGGTGGCGGACTGGCGATGGCATCGCCGGTCCACCATCTGCCCGGGGGGATAACAGGGAAACAATTGACGTGCGGCAACGCTTGAGTTGCGCACGGGGAGGCTGTCGCGATGGCGCTGCTGAGCTTTGAGCGAAAATACCGGGTGCGGGGGGGTACGCTGATCGGCGGAGACCTGTTCGATTTCTGGGTCGGTCCATTTTATGTGGGCTTTTTCGGGGTCACCACGGCGTTTTTCGCGTCGCTGGGGACAGCACTGATCCTGTATGGCGCGGCGATGGGGCCAACATGGAACCCGTGGCTGATCAGCATCGCACCTCCCGATTTGAGCTATGGGCTTGCACTGGCGCCATTGATGAAGGGCGGGCTGTGGCAGATCATCACGATCTGCGCGATCGGCGCCTTTGTCAGCTGGATGATGCGAGAGGTCGAAATTTGCCGCAAACTGGGCATGGGTTATCATGTGCCATTTGCATTCGGCGTCGCGATTTTTGCCTATGTGTCACTCGTGGTGATCCGCCCCGCGCTGTTGGGCGCATGGGGACATGGCTTCCCGTATGGCATTTTCAGCCATCTCGATTGGGTCTCGAACGTCGGATACCAGTATCTGCATTTCCACTATAATCCGGCGCACATGATCGCGGTGACGTTTTTCTTCACCAACGCGCTCGCGCTGGCATTGCACGGGTCGCTGATCTTGTCGGCGGTCAACCCGGCCAAGGGCGAAACGGTCAAGCTGCCCGATCATGAAGACACGTTCTTCCGTGACATTATCGGCTACTCGGTCGGAACGCTCGGCATTCACCGCGTGGGATTGTTCCTTGCCTTGTCGGCAGGGTTCTGGAGCGCGGTCTGCATCATTATCAGCGGCCCCTTCTGGACGCGCGGCTGGCCCGAATGGTGGAACTGGTGGCTCGATCTACCGGTGTGGCGCTGAAACTAGGGGGAGGACATTACCATGGCTACTTACCAAAATATCTTCACCCAGGTCCAGCTTCGGGGCCATCTTGAAACTGGCGTTCCATTAGGGCCAGGCAATGAGCCGCGGGTCGGCAAAGCCTCGGTTTCGTACTGGATCGGCAAGATCGGTAACGCGCAGATCGGCCCCATTTATCTGGGAACGCTGGGGACCGCATCGATCTTCTGCTTTGTAATTGCATTCGAAATCATCGGGCTCAACATGTGGGCGTCTGTTAATTGGGATCCGGTGCAGTTCCTGCGCCAGCTGCCTTGGCTCGCGCTCGAGCCTCCTGGACCGCAATATGGCCTCAAGGTGCTCCCTCCGCTCGCACAAGGCGGCTGGTGGATCATTGCAGGCGCATTCCTTACCACATCGATCCTGCTTTGGTGGGTGCGGCTTTATCGTCGCGCACGGGCATTGGGCATGGGAACACACGTGCCATGGGCATTTGCAAGCGCGATCTGGTTGTTCCTCGTGCTCGGCTTCATCCGCCCCGTCATGATGGGAAGCTGGGCAGAGGCTGTTCCATTCGGCATTTTCCCTCATCTCGATTGGACCGCGGCATTTTCGATCCGCTACGGCAATCTGTTCTACAACCCATTCCACGCGCTTTCGATCGTTTTCCTCTATGGCTCGGCGCTGCTGTTTGCGATGCACGGTGCGACGATCCTTGCGGTCGGACGTTATGGCGGCGAACGTGAAATCGAACAGATCACCGATCGCGGAACGGCATCCGAACGCGCCGCACTATTCTGGCGCTGGACGATGGGCTGGAACGCGACGATGGAATCGGTTCACCGTTGGGCCTGGTGGTTCGCCGTGCTGACGACTCTGACCGGCGGCATCGGTATATTGCTGACTGGCACCGTTGTCGATAATTGGTATCTTTGGGCGGTCGATCATCATTTCGCGCCGTCATATCCGGCAACCGGCGTCGTCGATCCAGCCACGCTTCCTGCAGGAGGGACACAATGAGCGGCAATCGCACATCGAAGATACTCGGCATATCGAGCGTCAGCGTCGCTTTCCTGCTGGCAGGCTGCGAGGTTGGCCCGAAGCAAAGCACGCAAACCGGGTATCGCGGCACGGGCATCGTGCAAATCGTCGATCCCAAAACGGTCGCGCGGGGAGCGGGCAAGCCCATTCCGGCGAATGTGTATGAAACGCCCGCAGATACCGGGCAGCGCGCACGCGAAGTCTATCAGAACGTGCCGGTGCTTGGCGGGATCAGCGCCGATCAGTTCAACCATTTCATGGCAAACATGAACAATTGGGTTGTTCCGGCAGAAGGGCTTCCGGCAAGCGAGCAGGGCTGCAATTACTGCCACAACCCGGAAAACATGGCGTCTGACGAGAAATATACCAAAATCGTCGCCCGCAAGATGATCCAGATGACGCAGAGTATTAATGCGAACTACACAGCCCATGTCCAGCAGACCGGTGTCACATGCTGGACGTGCCATCGCGGCAACGCCGTACCGACGTATCGATGGGCCGCAGGGCTTGACGAGCCACGGTCGATCAAGGGCAACAAGCGCGGCCAAAACACGCCGGGCATTGCCAGCAACGGCTATACATCGATGAATTACGATCCGTTCTCGGGGTACATTACCGGGCCAAAAGCCGAAAATATTCGCGTTGGCGGTGGAGTCTATACTCCCAAGCCGGGCGTTTCGACACAATCGACCGAGAAAACCTATGCGTTGATGATCCACATGTCCAAGGGGCTTGGCGTCAATTGCACCTATTGCCACAACGCCAATAATTTCCAGTCATGGACCAATTCCAGCCCGCAGCGGGCGGTGGCGTGGCATGGCCTCCGGATGACTGCGGCGACCAATCATGAATATATGACGCCGCTGCAGGGCGTATTCCCGGCGGCAAGCAAGGTCGTATCGTATGATTCTGCTCGGCTTGGGCCCAAAGGCGATGTCTATAAGGTCAATTGCCAGACGTGCCACCAGGGCGTGAACAAGCCCATGGGTGGCGTGAGCATGAAGGATCAGGCACCTTATCTGTGGCCAGCACCGGCCGCAGCGCCGGCACCGGTTTCTGCGGTCATCGCCTCGCGGCAATGATCGCCAGCAACTGACGGCAAGCATTAGCAAATGGCGCTTTTTACTGCGCTCATTGTTGGACACGTCGTTGCTGGCATTGTGGCGTTGTGCAGCTTCTGGGTGCCGGTCGTGTCCCGCAAGGGAGGGCCGGCCCACCAGAAATGGGGGCGGATATTCTATTATGCCGTTTGCGTTGCGGGATGGTTCGCGATCGCAATGGCGCTACTCAACCTGACGATTGCCCAGGACCGCCACCCGGCGCTGACCGACCGCAATTTGTTCAACGGCCTTTTCGGCTGGATGATGCTGTATCTCGGCGTGCTGACACTTGGGCTCGCGACATATGGCATCGGGCAGGCGCAATCGCGGCGCGGCGGTAGATCGATGCGTCTGGGGCGGCATCTTCCGATCCAATCGGCGGTGCTCACCGCGGCACTGGTATGTGCGATAGACGGCATTTTGCTTCGGCAGCCGTTGATGATTGCGCTGGCAGCGCTCGGAATCGGTACCGCCATTACCTTCATGATCGCCGTAGTGCGGCCTTCACCGGACACGAGCGCACCCGTCGGAGAACATCTGAAAGCGATGGTCGGCGCAGGCATTGCTGCCTATACGGCGTTTTTGTCAGTGGGGTTGCTCCAGCTCTTGCCAGCCTATGTCTTCAATCCGCTGATCTGGTCGGTTCCGAGCGTGATCGGAACGGCGATCATTGTCTTTCAGCTTAATCAGGCCCGGCATACCCACGCCGCTGCGCAAAGGACCAAACCGGCCGGTTAACGCCGGGCGCTGGCTTCGTCGTTCGCGCGCGCTTCCGTCACTTCTTCGTCGCGCACCTCTTGGATGGCTTTCCCGCGTGGCGTATCCATGGGGTGGCGGTTGCCCGGCTTTCGCATGAATCGCGCGAATATGACGACCGCAATGATAAGTACGGCAATCAGCGTGAAGATGGCGAGCGATGGCAGCAATTCGTTGGTATTCATGAGTCAATCCTTCCGAATTGCCTCATCAACCATGCCCGGATGACTTTGGTTCCGCTTGGCAGGGCAGTTGTTTTTCTACCCGTCTCACCATTGCGCCGTCGAGGTGTGCAGGCGTTACGCTGCCATTGGAACCCGCGCCAGTTCGCACATTGACCAGCACTCGCTGAGCGCCTTGGTCAGCTTGTCGATATCGCTATCGGTATGGACAGGCGATGGCGTGATCCGCAGCCGCTCGGTTCCCTTGGGTACGGTAGGATAATTTATCGGCTGCACATAAATACCGTGATTATCCATCAGCCAGTCGCTGATCAGTTTGGCGTGATGTGCGTTGCCGACCATCACGGGAATGATGTGACTGGGATTATCGAGATGCGGAATACCAAGGGCATCAAGCCTGTCGCGGACAATCTTCACCCGGTTCTGATGGCGCACACGCTCGATCTGGCTTCGCTTGAGATGCCTGATCGACGCAGTGGCACCTGCCGCTATCGCGGGTGGAAGGGCGGTCGAAAAAATAAACCCGCTCGCAAAGCTGCGGACGAAATCGCACAATTCCCTGGTGCCGGTGATATACCCCACACGCCGAACGCCTTGCCCAGCGTGCCTTCGATCACATCAATTCGGTCCATCAGTCCTTCGCGTTCGGCAACGCCGCCGCCGCGCGGGCCATAAAGACCGACCGCATGAACTTCATCGATATAGGTGAACGCACCATGTTTTTCGCAAACATCGAGGATCTCGGCAATGGGGGCGATATCGCCATCCATCGAATAAACGCTTTCGAACGCGACCAGTTTGGGACGACCAGGTTCGATAGCCGAGAGCAGTTCGTCCAAATGGGCGACGTCATTGTGCCGCCAGCGCAGGCATTCGGCACGGCTATGGCGGATACCCTCGATCATCGAGGCGTGATTGAGCGCGTCGGACAAGACGAC
>JANPIQ010000417.1:0-7005 GCA_031425075.1 Sphingomonadales bacterium | reverse complement strand
GCCGCCATTGCGAAGCGACTGCGCCGAACCCTTGCCGACATCGCCAAAGCCCGCAACGCAGGCAACTTTGCCCGCGAGCATTACATCGGTTGCGCGACGGATCGCATCGACGAGCGATTCCTTGCAACCGTAGAGGTTATCGAACTTCGACTTGGTAACGCTATCGTTCACGTTGATCGCGGGAAACGGCAGTTCGCCCTTCTTGGCGATTTCATAAAGGCGGTGAACGCCTGTGGTGGTTTCTTCTGAAACGCCCTTCAAATTCTTGACAGTCTGCGTCAGATAGCCCGGATATTTGGCGATGAACGCCTTCAAGGCACGCTGGAATTCGACTTCTTCTTCGTTCTCGGGCTCGCCGAAGCTGGCCCCTGCTTCGAGTTTTGCACCCCAGAGTGCGAACATCGTCGCATCGCCGCCATCATCGAGGATGATATTTGCCGTGGTGCCATCGGTGTCGGCCCCCCAGTTGAAGATGTCCCCGACATAATTCCAGTAGTCGGCAAGGCTTTCGCCCTTGACCGCGAACACCGGCACACCCGAGGCAGCGATTGCGGCTGCGGCATGATCCTGTGTCGAGAATATGTTGCACGTCGCCCAGCGAACATCGGCACCGAGCGCTGTGAGCGTTTCGATAAGCACGGCGGTCTGGATCGTCATATGGAGCGACCCGACAATCCGCGCCCCCTTGAGTGGTTGCGACGCGCCAAATTCATCGCGGAGCGCCATCAAGCCAGGCATTTCGGTTTCGGCGATCAAAATTTCGCGACGGCCGAAGTCGGCAAGCGACAAATCAGCAACGACATAATCGGCACGGTCAAGAACGGCAGCTGTAGCCACGGTAAAGCACTCCAAGTCGGAAAAGATTACTGCCCGATAGCGCGATCGGCCGTGCAAAGCAAACGCAATATAAAGTTTCCTTTATATCATTTAGCGCGTCGCCATCTTCACTTCGCACCGTCCGCCATGGAGGACAGGATTGACTCTTGCTGCCACCGCGAGCCGCGAAAGCCCTTCATAAGAGCCTTGTTCAGCGCGTGCGGCGTCAAGAAACGCCGACATATCGCCGCATGTCATATCCGATGTGCCCGCGCCATAACGGTTGGCAATCGAAGTCACATATCTGTCATAGGCGTTAAGCCCGCCCTCGCCCGCGAAATGCTGGCGAAGCGTATCGTTGACGCGGACAAGCGCAGGGCGGCTTGCGTTGATGAACCCGTTATACTCGGCAAGGAAATCTGCTCCGGTCAGACGGCAACGCAAGGCCGAAACCATTAGCATCGTTTCCATGTCGCGGATCCGCGCGGCATCCTCTTCCGCCGGATTCCAGCACGCGGCCTGCACGCTTGTGACAGGAACAGCGGTCAGCAGTGCGGCCATGATCGCCCGTTTCAATCGATTCATCGCGTCGTCCCCTTTTCCCCTAGCAGCGCAACTGTGCGACGCGGTGATCAAGCTGGCGGATGACCGCCTCGAAAATGCTTAATGCAGATGGTAAACGACGCAGTCATCGAGACTGCACCGGTCAGACTTTACCAAACCGGCAAGCTCGTGCAGGGCGCAAGGATGCTCTCCAGTTTGCCGCGACCGTTTTCAGTCTGTATTTTCGGTGCTGCGGGTGGGATCGGCGGGGCGGTCGCCGACGCTGTGATAGCGGCAACTCCGGCGCGAATTTTCCTGGGTTCACGCAGCGGCACCACGCAATCGCGCGATGCATTCACGTTCGACTTGGCCGACGAAGCCAGCATTGCTGCAGCCGCGGAACAGATGCGCGCAGGCCCGCCGGTTCGGCTTGTTTTTGTTGCTACAGGGCAACTCCACGCCGATGGTTTGCGGCCTGAAAAAAGCTGGCGCGACCAGACTGGCGATGCATATGCGCGCGCCTTTGCTGTCAACGCGACCGGCCCGGCGATCATCGGCAAGCATATCTTGCCGCTGCTCCCCCGCGACGGCAAATCGGTGTTTGCGGTGCTGTCGGCCCGCGTGGGGTCTATCTCGGACAACCGGCTTGGCGGCTGGCATGCATATCGCGCCTCGAAAGCCGCACTCAATATGATCATCGTCAATTTTGCCCGCGAACTGACACATGCGCGCAAGGACGCGATCGCCGTCGCGCTCCATCCTGGAACAGTAGACACGCCGCTTTCGACACCGTTCCAGCGCGGCGTGGCCGATGGAAAATTATTCACACCCGCATTCAGCGCCGGAAAGATGATCGAGGTCATTGACGGATTGCAGCCTGCCGACAGCGGCGGGCTATTTGCTTGGGACGGGGAACGGATCGCGCCTTAGAGTATGATGACTTAGGAGTAACTCGTCGTCGCGACGGGCGGAGCGACGCGGTCAATCAACAAAATGTCATTGCGCCTTGACGGTCAATTGACCATCCGGTCGCGGCCTTCCCAATAGGGTGCGCGGAGATCCTTGCGGAGGATCTTGCCCGAAGCATTTCGCGGCAGCGCGTCAATCGTGTCGATCGATTTGGGCACTTTGAACCCCGCGATGCGTTCACGCGCCCAGCCGATCACGCTGTCAGGATCGATGGTCGCGCCGGGCTTGGGCGAACAGACGGCCTTGACCGCCTCTCCCCATTTGTCGTCAGGCACCCCGATCACCGCGACTTCAAGCACATCGGGGTGGCCGTAAATGGCGCTTTCGACTTCGGCGGGATAGACATTCTCACCGCCGGTGATGATCATGTCCTTCACCCGGTCATGGATGTAGAGATAGCCGTCCTTATCGAGATAGCCCGCATCGCCTGTAAACACCCAGCCGTCTTCGGTCATCGTCTTGGCAGTGGCACCGGGCAGGTTCCAGTATCCCAGCATGTTGTTCGATGATCGCGTGACCACTTCACCGACATCGCCAAGCGACACATCGTTACCTGCGGCATCGACGATCTTGAGTTCGACACCGGGCAGCGGCTTGCCTGCCGAACGCATCCGTTCATTGCCCGCCGGATCGTGATCCTCAGGCGGCAGCATGACAATTGTGCCCGTTGTTTCGGTCATCCCATAAGCCTGAATGAACTCGCAGCCGAACATCTTGATGCATTGGCGGAGCAGTTCGAGCGGGATCGGCGCCGCCCCATAGATGATATACTTCAAACGGCTGAAATCGACAGTGGCGCACCGCGGATGCTGCAACAGGATGTGCAAAGCCGCAGGCACGATGAAGAACCGCGTGACCCCGCCTGTTTCGATCGCATCGAACAATCCGTCGGGCGTAAATTCCGCAAGCACATAGCCCGGCAGCCCTGCCGCGAGAGCCATGATGCCAAGCCCGGTTCCGCCGATATGCGCACATGGCATTGCGACCAGAACGACCTCATCATCGTCCCACTTGGTATAAGGCATGTCGGGACTGGCTTGTTTGCGGAGAGCAAACAGGTTTTTGTTCGACAGCGAAACGCCCTTAGGGTTTCCGGTTGTGCCCGACGTATAGAGCTGGAGGATCGCATCATCTGGCCCCGAAGGCGCAAAATCGGCGCGTTGCGTTTCGGCAAGCAGCCGATAGCCTTCGGCGCTGCCAACAATTTTTGGCGCATGATCGAGCTTGCCCGCCATAGCCTCGCCCACGGTATCGAAGCCGGGACCGGTAAAAATGATCTTCGCCTTGGTGTCATTGGCGATAAAAGCCCCCTCAGGCGGAGCCAGCCGCCAGCCGATCGGCGCCATGACAACGCCGAGCCGCGCCGCACCGTAAAACAGTGTGAAATACAGATCGCTATTCTTCCCAATCCAGCAAATGCGGTCACCCTTTGCCAGACCCTGCGCCGCCATCCAGCTTGCCGCGCGAGACGTACGCTCTTCGAGATCGGCGTAGCTCCAGACGCGATCCTCTTCGCGCATTGCCATCGCATCGGGGCGAACTTCCGCCCAATGCGTCAGGAAATCGTCGAACGTCATCAGATCGGTCACGTCTCGCACATCGCTCTCCCAGCTTGGCATGTCCATTTGGACTTTGGACCAAAGTGCGGCGGGGTGGCGCAAGCGTCAACTGTGATTTGATCAGCTCGCCTTGGCGATCATGATCCAACTGTTGGCAACTACCATCGCAATGCCGCCGGCAATCGTGAATTGTGACGCCAGCCGGATCATCCGCGCCTGGAAATCGACCGACGCGCAATAAGCGGCAAACATCCGCTGCATGATCGCCTTCGAATCGTCCTCGATCCCGCTGTCCGAAAATTCTTCGCCTAGCATGACCGCGCGCACGCAAAGCAGTGCCGAAATCAGCAACAAGATCACCGAAATGCTGACAGCGATTACCTCGAGCGGCTGGGTTTGGGCATCGAGGCTGACAGGCGCACCTGGAGACGCCACGATCGGATTGACCGCGACGGTGGCCAGCAGCGCGTTGAACGCCAGCAAACCGCCAAGCCGCACAGACAAATCGAGGTCCTTGGCCTGCAGAAACTCGAGATCGTCGCGATAGCCTTCCTCGCAGTGCGCCTCCCTGACCCGCTGATATGCACGAAGCATCGCGCGGGTCGACATGAACCGGTTCCGCGCCATCAGCCTGCCTTCCTTAGCGTTACGGCTCCTGCAGAATAGCCCGCGCCGAACGAGCAAATCATCCCGGTGTCGCCGGCCACAAGGTCATCACTATAAAGATGAAATGCGATGATCGATCCCGCTGACGACGTGTTGGCATAAGTATCGAGCACCGTCGGGCTTTCATCGGCGTTTGCCTCATGCCCCAACACGCGCTGCGCGATCAGCCGATTCATCGCGGCATTTGCCTGGTGTAGCCAGAGGCGGCGCACCAGCCGAGGATCGAGATTCTGCCGCGCCAATTCGTCAGATATCAAATCGGCGACCCAGGGCACGACATCCTTGAACACCTTGCGGCCTTCTTGAACGAATAATTTGTCCCCGGCACCCACGCCGTCGGGGGAGGCGCGGTTGAGAAAACCGAAATTGTTGCGGATATTGTTCGAAAACTGGGTGCGAAGCTTGGTCGATAATATCTCCCAATGCCCAGCCCCGGCCACATCGGACGCTTCAACAAGAATTGCGGTGGCAACATCGCCGAAAATAAAGTGGCTGTCGCGATCGCGGAAATTGAGATGGCCCGAACAGATTTCGGGATTTACCACGAGCACCGATCGCGCACTGCCGCTGCGGACCATATCGGCGGCCATCTGGATGCCGAAAGTCGCAGACGAACACGCAACATTCATGTCGAAGCCGAAGCCCGCGATGCCCAGAGCATCCTGAATTTCGATGGCGATCGCGGGGTAGGCGCGCTCAAGGTTCGAACAGGCGCAGATCACCGCATCGACATCGGTTGCAACGCGCCCGGCCCGCGTCAGCGCATCCCTTGCAGCGGCGATCCCGATTTCGGCAAGCACCGATACCTGATCGTCGGGGCGTTCTGCCCAGCGCGGAGCCATCACCTCTGGATCGAGGATCGATGCTTTTGCGAGCACATGGCGGGAGAGGATGCCGCTGGCCTTCTCGATGAACTCGACCGAGCTGGGCTGGAGCAGTTTTTGCTCGCCATCCGCTATCGCATCGGCGTTGCGCGCATTCTCTGCGGCCACCCATGCGTTGTAGCTTTCGACAAGTTCGGCGTTTGAAATGCTGTCGGGCGGAGTGAAAAGGCCAGTCGCAGTGATGACGGGCTGAATGGCGCTGGTCATGGCGCACCCGATAGACGCCTGCGCGATGCGGTTCAACCTATGCCATCATGCAAAGCGCGTGGAGCGGTTCCCCGCCCGCATCGCCGACAACAGGCATCCGCACTTCGGGTCCCGCCACAATCGCATAGGCATGCGCAAATGCGGCACTCAGCGTCAGCGTGCCGCCCGGCGTTGCGGGCAAAAAGGCCGAAAGGCCGGCAATGGCCGGCCCTGCGAACATATCCCCGATTCTGTGCACCAGTCCGTAGTGCGCAACAATCGTCAGCGGCGTCATCCCCCACCCATCGGGCGGATCGAGCACATGAAGTGCGCGCGCATAGCGTGCCGCCGAAGCGACGTCTTCGAACTGCATCAGCCGCGCATTGCCGCAGGGCATATCGCGCACAGGTCCATCGGGCAGCGCCGCCATCGATTGGCGCAAAGGCGTAGCCACTGTATCGACGGCCGCAGCAAAATCGGCATCGCCCAAGCGGTCGATCCCATCGAAACGCACGTGCAGCAGTGCCCACAGTTCCAGATCGTCACGGCCTTCGGCGCGGCTCGCTGACGGCGGGACTGCGGCACGCCTCGGTGCGACCACGATCGCCTGTTGCTTCAAGGTCCGCCGCCACACTTCGCCATCGCGGGCGGTGTGCCTGCCGTCGCCCCATGGCCCGCCGCCGTCGTCGATCACAAGGATCTGCAACGCTTCGCTTTCCAATAGCCGCGCATTCAGCGCTGCTGCCCCCATCGCGCGTTCGGCGGCCAATGCCGTGGCAAGCGGTTCGAAGTCGCCCGTGGTCTGCGTCGCGATGGTCAGCGACACCGCAGCATCCAGGCAAGCACGATACCGCGCGTTCCATCCCGGATAAGGCGCCACCGACTGGCGGAAGAACTCAGGTTCGTCCGCAGGCAGCACAACATGCAGCTCGCCCCCGCAAGCAATCAGCGCCTCGGCAATGACGATGTCTGCGCCTGCCGCTAACGCGCCATAGCCGAACCCGATCGTCTGCTGTACGAGAATTTCATCGATTTGCGCACGCAGATCGGCACAATCATCGGGATCGACCCCCAAATGCCCGGCAAAGTGCGTCGAACGCGGCGGACGGTGCTTATCGAGCCAGTCGAGCGATTTTCCTTGTGCCCCGATGATCAGCCGGAAATGCCGCAGCGTTGTCGCGTGATCGTTCCAGCCATCGGGATCGGCCGCCCGCGCCGCGTCGAGCATGGCATCGGCGCCGGCCACATCCCCCTTCAGCAACAGCGCTTCCGACCGGGTCGCTGCGAGGAAATAGGGCGTTTCGGATACCGGCTGCCTAGGCGCGATCGCTGCAAGCACCGCATCGGCATAATGCCGCGCCTGTTCGGGGTTGCCCGAAAGC
>JANPIQ010000416.1:0-2286 GCA_031425075.1 Sphingomonadales bacterium | reverse complement strand
CGAGGACAAGGCCGCGCTGATGCAGAAGCTGGGCCGCAAGGAACTGACCGTGCAACTCACCGAGCCGCTGGCGGCGCTGCCGCCCGAGCTGGCGGCTTGGCAGCTCACGCTGAGCGAAGGCGGGCGCGAGCTGCGCTACAGCTTCGACCGCCATGCCGAAGGCACCGGCATCCCGGCGCTGCTTGCCCGGATGAGCGAGCTCAGGCTCGACTTCAGCGACCTCGAGACGAAGCAGAGCTCGCTCGAGGACATCTTCGTCGCCCTGGTCAGCGAACGGCGGGCGGCATGAGCACGCCCTGGTTCAACGGGCGCGGCGTCTGGGCCATCTACCGATTCGAAATGAGTCGCTTTCGCCGCACATTGTGGACCGGCCTGGCTGTCCCGGTGATAACGACCTCGCTTTACTTCATCGTGTTCGGATCGGCGATCGGCTCGCGGATGACCGAGATTGGCGGCGTGCCCTATGGGGCATTCATCGTCCCAGGCCTTATCATGCTGTCGATGTTCACCGAAAGCATCTTCAATGCAAGCTTCGGGATTTACATGCCCAAATGGTCGGGCACGATCTACGAACTGCTTTCCGCCCCGATCTCATCCACCGAAACCGTCCTTGCGTATGTGGGAGCGGCGGCGACCAAATCGACGCTGCTCGGCCTTGTTATTCTTGCGACATCGACCGTGTTCGTGCGGATCGAAATCGCGCACCCGATCGCGATGCTGGCGTTCATGATGCTGATCGCGGTGACGTTCAGCCTGTTTGGCTTTATCATCGGCATCTGGGCCAAAAGCTTCGAACAGCTCCAGATTATCCCGTTGCTTGTTGTTACCCCGATGACGTTCCTCGGCGGCGCGTTTTACTCGATCGACATGCTGCCGGCGGCGTGGCGGACGGTGACATTGTTCAATCCCGTCATCTACCTGATCAGCGGGTTCCGCTGGACCTTTTTCGGGACAGCCGATGTGGGGTTTGCCGTCAGCTTGGGGGCAACAGCCGGATTTGCCGCGCTATGCCTGGTGGTGATCGCCTGGATGTTCCGTACAGGATATCGGTTGAAGAGCTAGACGCAACGCCGATCAATCGTGCGCCGCGATCCAGTCTTCGACGACCGGTGCGATGAGTTCGCGCCAGCGGCTGCCGTTGAAGATGCCATAATGCCCAGCGCCGGGGGCCAGATGATATTTCTTCATCGCATCAGGGAGCTGGTCAGCCAGCGTCAACGCGGCCCGTGTCTGGCCAATTCCCGAAATATCGTCGCGTTCGCCCTCGATCGCGAGGATCGCGATGTCGGTAATGGCCGAGGGATCGGCAAGAACGCCGCGGTGCTTCATTTCCCGCCTCGGCAGCGCATGACGCTGGAACACCGTGTCGATCGTCTGCAGGTAGAATTCGGCGGTCATGTCACAGACGCTGCGATACTCATCGTAAAACGCCTTGGCCGCGTCCGCAGCATCGTCATCGCCTTTCACCAGATCGGTAAACATCGCATAATGGCTATTCATGTGACTACCGAGGTTCATCGTCAGAAACCCCGTTAACTGAAGAAAGCCCGGATAGACCTTGCGCCCGGCCCCCGGATACATCGCCGGCACCGTCTGGATCGCGTATTGTTGAAACCATGCATGCGGACGTTCGGTCGCGACATCGTTGACGCTGGTGGGCGCTTCTCGCGTGTCGATCGGCCCGCCCATCATCGTCAATGTCTTGGGCCGATTGGGATCATTCTCCCCCGCCATCAGACAGGCGAGTGCATAGCAAGGCACCGAAGGCTGGCAAACCGCGAGCATGTGCGCGCGGCGATCTTCGCCATCGCCCCCGATATGCGCAAGGAAGCTGCGGAGATAATCGATATAGTCATCAAGATCGAAATGCCCGTCAGCCAGCGGCACCATCCGCGCATCGCGCCAATCGGTGATGTAAACATCGTGACGCGGAAGCATCCGTTCGACCGTACCACGAAGCAGCGTTGCGTAATGGCCGGACATCGGCGCCACGATCAGCAGCTTTGGACCGCTGTCGATACCTTCACGGACAAAGCGTTTAAGCTGGCCAAATGGCCGCTGTGCCACAATCTCTTCACGGACCGCCACAGGCACGCCGTCGACAAGCGTTTCGGTGAGGCCAAATGCCGGTTTTCCGCGCGGTTCGGTGGCATGCGCAAAAACCTCAAGCGCCGATGCCATGACCGTACCGCCCATATATGACATTGGATTGACCGGGTTTTCGAGCCAGTTGGATTGCATCTTGGCCATGGCCCCGACGCTTGCCATCCAGTTTTTTTGCATTTC
>JANPIQ010000415.1:0-4548 GCA_031425075.1 Sphingomonadales bacterium | reverse complement strand
GAGCGCACCGATGTTGTCGCCTGCCTGGCCCTGGTCGAGCAACTTGCGGAACATTTCGACGCCCGTGCAGACGGTCTTCTTGGTGTCCTTGAGACCGACGATCTCGACTTCCTCACCGACCTTGACGACGCCCTGCTCGACACGACCCGTGACGACGGTACCGCGGCCCGAGATCGAGAACACGTCCTCGAGCGGCATCAGGAACGGCTTGTCGAGCGGACGCGCAGGCTGCGGGATCCAGCTGTCGACGGCGGCCATCAGCTTGAGCACGGCTTCACGACCCAGCTCGGGGTTGGTGTCGTTGAGCGCGCAGGTCGCCGAACCCTGAATGACGGGGATGTTGTCGCCGTCGAAGTCATATTTCGAGAGCAGCTCGCGGATTTCCATCTCGACCAGCTCGATGATTTCGGCGTCGTCGACCAGGTCGCACTTGTTCATGAACACGACGAGCTGGGGAACACCGACCTGACGGGCAAGCAGGATGTGCTCGCGCGTCTGCGGCATCGGGCCGTCGGTTGCGGAAACGACGAGAATGCCGCCGTCCATCTGCGCGGCACCGGTGATCATGTTCTTCACATAATCGGCGTGGCCGGGGCAATCGACGTGCGCGTAATGGCGCGCTTCGGTTTCATATTCGACGTGCGCCGTCGAAATCGTGATGCCGCGCGCGCGCTCTTCAGGCGCCTTGTCGATATTGTCGTACGATGTGAAGGTGGCCCCGCCGGTTTCGGCCAGCACCTTGGTGATCGCTGCGGTCAGCGATGTCTTGCCATGGTCGACGTGACCGATGGTGCCGATGTTGCAGTGCGGCTTGGTCCGCTCAAACTTTGCCTTTGCCATTATTCTTCCTTCACTTGGCACCGCCGCCCACAACGTAAGCGGTCGCGCCTTCAATCAAAACCGGGTCTGCTGAACGGGGTTGCCCCCATACGCGAACATCCGGACGAATCCGCCCGGTCGTCTGCGAAGGCGCGCCATTAGCGAGTCGCGCAGCGTTGTGCAAGCAGGCGATCAAGATGCTGCGAACCGATACGCACCATCGCCGAAACAGATCGCATGGTCATAAGGTGCGTTGAAGGCCGATGACATGACCAGCACCCAAAACAAGTGTGCGAAGCACCGCATCCGATGCTTCGCACATTAATCATGTATAAGGCCGATCAGGCGGTTGCGAACGCAACGCTCGTCGAGCGCCGACGGTAGCGGAGCGCCCCGCCAACAATGCCGAAACCGACAATCATCAACGCCCAAGCAGCAGGTTCAGGCACAGCAGAAACGGCGTTGCCATCGACCAGCACGCTGTTGATGCCCCAACCTTCATCACCAGCGCCCTGGAGCGGGCCGATGAAGCGGAATGACAGCGTGTTCAACCCTTCGATCAGGTTCAACGTCGTGCTAAACGCCGCCGTGCCGCCCAGGCCTGTCGGCGCACCGGTGCTGATGGGCGAAACGGAAAACGTCGTTCCAACGGGCGACATGAACACCATATTCGAGCCGCCACCGCCGAGATCGAACGAACCTGACAAAAAGTCGGTGCCGTTCAGACTGGCAACGAACGTGTCGTCGAAACCATTGCCGAAGCCATCGAGCGTGAGATAGCCTTCGAGATTGAACATCAACGTGGCCAGCCCGGCGCCGCCGCTAAAACTATAATTGGCAGGTCCCGAATCGCTGATTTGCCCTGTCGAACTGGGCGAGTTGAGGAGCGTCACTGCCATTGCAGGGGTCGCCGCGATGGTCGCTGAAAAAACCGACGCTGCAACGATACCGAGTTTCTGAACTGACTTCATCATGATCCCGTCTCCTTTTTTCTGTACCCAAATGATCAGAGCTGCGATTATGAGTCAACGCAAGTTTTGCGGCAGTCGGTGAAACGTCCCAAAATAACGACAGTTTGACTGTGTTCGATAAATATTTTGGATGCCACAGGGATGAATCAAGGTAAACTATTGTTTAACCACTGCGAAAGTCTTGCACGATGACTATGATGACACGAACTCCGGTTCAGCTTGTTCTTCATTGCGCGATCGCGACAGGCATCGCACTCGCCGCCACCGGCTGCTGGAGCGAAACCGCGCCAGCATCGACGCCGGCAGGCGGGCCGCCCCCCGGCATCGCGATGACGCAGACGTTTGCCGAAGAGTTCGATGGCAGCGCGATCGACACGCGCCGCTGGAACCTGGCCTATGGCGCGCGCCGACCCGGTAAGGGCATGGGCGACCGAACTCTGTGGGGAAATCGAGAGCTTCAGCTCTATTTCGACCGCGCGTTTCTCGATCTTGGGATCGACCCGTTCACCGTCGCAGACGGCGTTCTCACGATTACGGCCCGACCGCTCGATAATCGGGCGAAAATTGCAGTGGCAAGCGAAGGCGCGCGATCGCCCGAACAGCTCAAGCAAGGTTTGAGGCCCGAGATACTTGCCTATAGTTCGGGTGCGATCACGACGCGTGATACCTTCAAACAGAAGTATGGCTATTTCGAAATCCGCGCGTCCTGGTCAACCGGCAAGGGCATCTGGCCGGCGTTCTGGCTCCTGCCGGCAACGGGCGAATGGCCGCCCGAAATCGATGTGATCGAAGCGCATGGCGACAAGCCCGGCGTGGCGTATCATTCGATTCATTCCAAAGTCGCGCCCAAGGTGACGCTGGTCGCAAAGGTTGGAGGGAGCCAGCAAGAATACCGCACCTATGGTGTCTTGTGGCTGCCAGACAGGCTCGATTATTATATCGATGGGAAACTGACCGGAACGGTAAAGGCACCGGGTGATTTCCACCAGCCCATGTATCTTCTCGCCAATCTCGCAATTGGTGGATACTGGCCCGGCAATCCCACGCCAGATACGCAGTTCCCCGCCACCTACAAGATCGACCATATCCGGGCATGGCAGTTCGATAAGCCGCCCCCTGTCCCGGCGCGGTGATCGACCGATTTCAGTCCCGTCAGATCGCAGCGAGCGGGATCGCACGGTTAAGATTGATCATGCTTGCCATGATCAGCGTCACCAGCGCGGCTTGTCGCTTGACCCCGGTTTTGCGGAAAATCGATTTGAGATAGGTCCGCGCCGTTCCCTCCTTGATCTTCAAGACCAAGGCCGCTTCGGCAAGCGACAGGCCCGCAACGATCTTGGCCGTCAGTTCGCGCTCGACAGGGGTCAAACCATACATGCGGCATGCCGCTGAGATCAGCGTCGTCACGTCGCGGTCCGGGTCGACGAGATAGACCGTGACCGCAACGCCGGGACCATGTTCCTGCCAATCGCTCGCCACCACGACGGCAAAGATCGGTCGGGCGTGCTTGGCGCGGCGCAGTTGTACGATCGGAGCGACCCGCACCCCTTCGGCACGGTCCGCGTTATGCTCGATCGCCATGCGCAGCCTCACCGCATCGGCCAGATTAGCGGCTTTCAGCGCGCCGCCATGTCGCAAAATCGCTGCACTGGCATCGAGCATTGTGCTTGCGGCATTGTTTTCGAAGGTAATGGCGCCTTTGGCATCGAGGTGCACCACGCCGAAATCCACGGCATTCATGGTGTCATGACAGGCGCGCAGCCGGGCGGCCTGTTCGCGACACTGTGCGGAACAGGCGATTGCCGCGAACACCAGCCCCTCATGTTCCGCCGCTGACTTCATCGCCAGCTCAGCATCATGTTCGCAGTCGAAACAGAACCCCGCCGTAACGATCGACCCATCGTTTCCGGCCTCTGCCTTCACCAAAAGCTTGAAGCTCTGGCTGTCAAAATCCTTCCACGACCATCGCGGCGTGCCAAACGATAGCGCCCGGTCATGATGTTCGTTCAATGCGTGAAGGTTGGACGCACCCTCGATCGCATCCGATCGAACAAAGCTGTCGATCGAACCTGGCCTCCGCACCAACCCCATCAATGCGACCGCGCCGACGGCTTTGGCGAGACAGGTCAGTATCGCGACGCCGTCCTCGGTCGGCGTATCAAAATGCCTATCGGCCAGAAGAGGCAGGGCCAAAGGGAAAACCGGTGGACTGGAAACCCAAGACATCGCCGACCAAATCCCTTGTTGCACATCCGATATGCGCGAAAGGCACGATTGTTCCGTGCAACGGTCGATCAAGTATAGATTTTCCTACTCAAACATTGATTGAAGCGGACGCAATTCCACGACTTCAGTCTGTCCGTGCTGAAAACTTAACCTGAGTCAATATCTGACTACGTGCTAGTAATTCACGGCCGCTGTTCATCGGGCTGCCCGGGCAGTATCCCAATTCACCCCCAGACGGGGGGAGCGAATCTCCGGCTTTGGGGGCAACCAATTCGCTAACAGCGCGTTAACCCGAGGACATCGCAAAGCCGACCCCCGGTGAGCGATTCGTCGTTAACCAGTATCGGAGTTCTCACCATGAAAAAGCACATGATGATTGTTGCTGCGACCCTCGCGTTTGGGTTTGCCGCGCCTGCGGCCGCAGTCACGATCGCGCCTGGCAGTTCAATGTTGCAATTCACCCCGTTTGCAAGCGCGACACAGGGTAGCTTGCTTGCCTCTAATGCGGTCTCGTCGCAGGCTCTTACGTTTG
>JANPIQ010000414.1:0-2484 GCA_031425075.1 Sphingomonadales bacterium | reverse complement strand
GCCGTCGATCGCATCGCCGCGCCGTGGCCGCACATATTGTGCAACATCTTCCCAGCGATCGCCGACGTCGACCCCTGCCAGTTCGAGCCTTGCGAGCAACGAGACGGCATTGATCTGATCCTGAACATAATCCTTGCGCACCCCCCACACCCGCTCGTGATACAGCGCAAGCGCTCCATCGCGATCTCCGATTGCGAGATGGAACAACGCGGCGTGCCACCAATTATGGGTGTAGAGGAACGAAGTGCAGTTCGACCAAGCGGTCGCATGCTGCCGCATCCATCGGCGGCCCTCATCATATCGTCCGCCGACATCCATCGCATGCGCAAGCGCATGATGTGCCCACGGATCGGGTGCAATTTCAATCGCCGCGCGCGCCGCGCGCTCGCCTGCGGCATGATTGCCGGTCTGGTCGTGTGCAAAGGCCAGCATCCCAAGCACCCGGGCATCATCGGGCACCGCGACAGCAACGGGCTTGATTGCCGTCAGCATCGCACTCACCTGCCCCGTCGAAAAGAGCAAATACTGAAGAAGTTTTGTTGCAAAGAGATCGCCGGAGTCAGCCGCCACACGGTGTCCAAGGCACCGGATCGCACCCGCAATATCGCCAGCCGCCCAACACGCGATGCCTGCGATCAGACTGCGCTCTCGCGCGGTTTCAGCCGACAGGCGCACTGCAGTATCGATCAGCTGCCCCGCCTGGCAATGACCCTCGCGGGTCGATCGGAACAAGTGAAGTGCGGCTCCATAGGCCGTTGCAAGTCCGCAATTGGGATCGAGCGGCAAGGCATCGAACAACGCGCCTGCCTGTCTTCCGTAATTCAGCACCTGTTCCTCGAATGCGTGCGTAGCGATCGCAAGCGTCGGCGATAAGGTCGATACGGGCAAGCCGCGCGGGGTCAGCAAAATAGTCACGTCCGGATCATTTTCGACTGCCGTGCGGCTGGGTCTTGTAGAATCTTGCGCTTAGCCGCACGGGTGGGGCGAGTATCGGACGCATATGCGGCTGGCGTCAGGCCGACGAGCTGCCGGAACCGCCGGGTCATATGGCTCTGATCGACAAACCCGCAGGCGACTGCAACCTGTCCAGCCGACTCACCTGCCGAAAGCAACCGACGGGCTAAGTCGATTCTGATTTGCATCTGGAATTGCCACGGGGTCAGTCCGGTCTGGGCCTTGAACACCCGGAGCAAATGGAATTTGCTCAGCCCCGACACTGTTGCGAGAATGTCGAGCGGGACGCGCCTGAGGGCGTTGGCGGAAAGATAGTCTCGCGCCCGCTCGACGGCTTGCGGTTCGCGACCGAGCAGTGGCGTATCGATCCGCATGATGCGGTGCCTTGCAAGCTGGCTCAAGAATCGCGCAAGTTCTTCCTCGCGCGCGAGTGGCTCGACTTCGACCCGCAGGTGGGCAAAGAGGCGAGTGAGTGCAGCTGCCAGCGCAGGTTCGTCAATGACGGGTTCAGACAGGCGCGGCGCGGTCGTTACCCGCCCAACCGACAGAACGGCCTCGAAAATAAGTGTTTCGGGAATGTAGAGCGCCTCATACGTCCAATGCTCACCCTTCCCGCAGCCGCCTTCGTGGACAACGCCGGGATTGATCGTGCGAACTTGCCCCGGCAAACTCTTCCATCGCTGGCCATCCTGAATGATGTGTTCAACGCCCGAAATCGTCAGCCCGATCAGATAGTCCTGGTGCATATGCGGCGGAAAACGATGCTGTTCATATGCCGCGCTGATATGTTCGATTCCCAGATCGCGATGCAGGTGAAAATTGGCGCGTTCGGCGGTCACGCTACGGCCTCTAATTGCGGATAACGCGCGACGACATGCGAGACGATGCGCGGAGCAACGGCCATCGTCGCGATCAAAGCGGCGGGCAGCACCCAGCCGAACATGCCAAAATGCGCGATACCGGTGCTGCCTAGCGCGGTGGCTGCCCAGTACAAACCCGGAGTCCAGACCAGCGTCGATAACACGATTACGATCGCGAATGAGCGCAGCGGGACGTCCAGTGATCCCGCAGCGGCAAAGACCGGCAGGCGAAGGCCCGGCGTAAACCGCGCGACCAGAATCATCGCAAGCGCGTTGCGGCCCATCCACTCACGCACTGGCTTGAGAGCGCCGCTGTTCAGGAACCGCGCAACTATCGGAACATGGGCTGCGCGATTGGCGATCAAGTAAACGGCGAAATCGCCCAAAATGGTGCCCGCAACCAGAGCCGCGATCGCAATCGACCCGTCAATTGCCATCTGCGAAGCGAGCAAGGCGATTGTCACGGTTGCGATATCTTCGAGAATGAACGTGGCCGCGATAATGACAAGCGCCAGAATAACCGGCTGGTTCGCGACCATCATCACCCCATCGGCGAGGATTTCACTGAGATTCACGTCATTTGCTCCCATTGCCAGCCCATTAGGCAGGCCATGTGGACGGTTTGGCAGCGCGCGTGGTCGACCGGAAATGCCGCCTTACAATTCTTTCG
>JANPIQ010000413.1:0-2835 GCA_031425075.1 Sphingomonadales bacterium | reverse complement strand
ATCCCCGATTTCAAGATGGAAAAGCATCTGATCAACCGGCGGCTGGTGCAGATGCAGGCCGAAGGCGTCGAGCTGCGCACCAGCGTCGAAGTCGGGGTGCAGGTGTCTATCGATTCATTGCGCGAAAATTTTGACGCAGTGGTTATGGCGGGTGGGGCTGAGGCACCGCGGATGCTCGACATTCCGGGATACGAACTGTCGGGCGTGCGGCTTGCGATGGAATTTCTGACGCAGCAGAACAAGCGTGTCGCGGGCGATGATGAGTTTCGCGCGGCTCCGCGCGGCACGCTGACCGCGACGGGCAAGCATGTCATCGTGATCGGCGGCGGCGATACAGGCTCAGATTGTGTCGGCACGTCGAACCGTCAGGGCGCGGCGTCTGTCACGCAGATCGAGATCATGCCCAAGCCGCCAAGCCGCGAGGACAAGGCGCTGAGCTGGCCGCACTGGCCAATGAAGCTGCGCACGTCTTCTAGCCACGAAGAAGGCTGCGACCGCGATTGGGCGATCCTTGCCAAGCGCGCGGTTGGTTCGAACGGGATCGTCGAAGGCCTTGAATGCGTCCGCGTCGAATGGCAGGGCGGCCAGATGCGTGAAATGCCTGGTAGCGAATTCACCTTGCGCGCCGACCTGATCCTCCTCGCAATGGGCTTTGTCGGGCCACTCAGGGCCGGAATGGTCGAACAGTCCGACGTGGCACTCGACGCCCGCGGCAATGTCGCGGCGAACACCGAAGACTATGCGACCAGCCGCGAAAATATCTTCGCCTGCGGAGACATGCGGCGTGGCCAAAGCCTCGTCGTCTGGGCGATCCGCGAAGGGCGGCAAACCGCGCGGGCGGTGGATTTGGCACTCATGGGGGCGAGTGAGCTGCCGCGCTAATCCGGCCAGCCTTCCACCGCAAACAGCTTCGTCCCCGCGTAACGTTCATCTGCAGCATCATAGAGCGGCTTCGGCTCGAAGGGCTGCTCATCGAGCACCAGGTCGCGGAGGCCGCTGACTTTGAAGGCACCGATCTTTTCTTCCTTGGGCAGCGCATCGTCTCGGAACACCGTTACGGCATCGACATAAACGCCGCTTTTGCGGGTGTAGAGGATGTAGGGCGCGAGCTTGAACCGGGTTCCGTTATAGGTGGCAGTCACGCAGAGCTTGCGCGCGATTGCTTCGAGGATGAGGGGGGTCGGATCCATATTACCCATCCTGCCGCGCCGCGATCATAAGTCCAGACCTATTGTGCAGCGCAGCACGTAACATGAGTTCGACCTCTAAACCAACACCCCGACTACCCTGAGCTTGTCGAAAGGCTGCCTTCTGTGCGCCAAGGAAGGCAGGACAGGGCTTCGACAAGCTCAGCCTAGACGGATTCTAGGAACTAAACCTCGAGGCGAGAATCATCGCGCCCTATGTCCCGCCGATCGCCTTATCCTCATTCGCGCGCTTGAGTACATATTGCCGCGTGGCCTCGATCCGCGCGGGGGTCATGACGCTGGCGAAGCTGATCATGCCATTGGCCTTGAGTGCGCCGCCATGGACGATGCTCTGCCACACTTTGGGATCGCCGATCGCCGCGCTGCGACGGAGATCGGGGAGCACCGATCCGCCGACTGCCGCATCGCCGTGGCAAGTGCCGCAATAGCGCGCGAAATCCTGTCCGCCCGTGAGTGCCAGAGCCGGATCGCCACGGAAGGGCGGGGGATCGAGCGGGCTGTCTGCCAGCTTGGGTGCAGGCGGCAATGTGCCTTTCGCGCCGAGCTTGAAAACCAGCAACCTGCTGACGTTGCGGACAGGGCCGCCCTTGCCTTGCAAGACGCCTGCTGTGATCGGAAACGCGCCGCCCCAGCCTGCGAGCACCGCGACATATTGTTCGCCCTTGATCGTGTAGGTTGCGGCAGGGGCGACAACGCCAGTGCGGGCATCGAAGCTCCACAGCTTCTTGCCGTCATTCGTCGAATAAGCGGCAAATTCGCCAGCAGCATTGCCCTGGAACACGAGACCGCCCGCTGTGGCGAGCATCCCGCCGTTCCAAGGCCCTTCGTGCTGGACGCGCCAGCGTTCCTTTTGCGTAACCGGATCCCACGCGACAAGCGCCCCTTTGGTGATTGCGGCCACGCTCGCACGAATTTTGGCATCGGCGGGCATCGCGCCCGACGCCATGTCGAACCCGATGTTGAAGCCGACGGCAGCCTTCTTCCAACTGGGCTGTGGATCATATGGGAACGTCGTTTCCTGTTGCGGAATGAACACTAGCCCGCTCTTCGGATCGAACGCCATTGGGTGCCAGTTATGCGCGCCCAATGGTCCCGGAGTGATCATCATCATCTTGCCCGTTTTGTCGATCCGCGCTTCTGGGTTCTCGATGGGGCGGCCTGTTGCCATGTCGATCCCGGTCGACCAGTTAACTGGCGCGTAATTCTCCGCCGAGATCAGCTTGCCGGTGGCGCGGTCGAGCACGTAGAAATAGCCATTCTTGGGCGCCTGCATCAGCACCTTGCGCGGTGTGCCGCCGATGTTGAGATCGGCGAGCATGATGTGCTGCGTCGCCGTATAATCCCATGTTTCACCCGGCGTGGTCTGATAATGCCAGACATATTCGCCGGTCTTGGGCCGCAATGCGACAATCGACGAGAGATACAGGTTGTCGCCGCCCTGTGGCGAGCGATACGCCTGGTTCCATGGGGAACCGTTGCCGACGCCGATATAGAGCAGGTCGAGTTCGGGATCGTACGCCATCGCATCCCACACGGTGCCGCCGACGCCCTGGCTCCACCATTCGCCGGTCCATGTCGCTTCGGCTTTCTTGAGGTGTGCGGCCTCGTTTTTGCCGGGGGCATCGGG
>JANPIQ010000412.1:0-3211 GCA_031425075.1 Sphingomonadales bacterium | reverse complement strand
CAACCGACACGAAGAAACCCCTGCTTTTTAGGTTCTTCGCGGCTAATGAGAATCGGTTGCAACGTCAAGTCTAATGCGAATTATTCTCAATCTCTTGTCGGTATAGCCAGACCCGGATGGCGCTGGCAAGATTCCCAGGATCTACTGCGGAGATACGATCGGCATCGATTTGCGCAACAAGCGCGTTGAGCGGCAGGCCGTTTCGCGATGCGGCGCGGCGCAACCCCGCCCAGAAAACAGGTTCTAGGCTCACCGAGGTTTCATGACCTGCGATCGTCACCGAACGCTTGACCGGCCTGTTAACAACTGGATTTGCCGTCATGCGTTTGTGTTGGCCGAACTGCACGCGCGCTTCAAGCCGGACAGCCGCCCTGTCACATCAGGAAACCGCCCATTTTTTTGGCAGCGGCGAAAAAGCGACCCATCGCCTCGGCGGATTTATCGGTAAGCCGGATAAATATCCGTCGGCCATCCATCGGATCGGCGTGGCGTTCAAGAAGGCCGGTATCGGTCATCGTCTTGATCCAGCGCAACGCCGTCGTTGGCGGCACAGCAGCAGCGATGCACAGGCTCGACACCGCAACCTGATCGCCTTCGATCCGCGCGGCCAGCAGGTCGAGCAGGATGTCCCACGCCGGATCGGCAAACAGTTCAGCATCGAAATAGCGGTCGCGCAACCGCCGCAGCCGCAACACGTTGCGCACTTCATTGGCATCGGGCCCGCCGAGACCGATCAGCTCGCTGGGTTGTCCTGCAAACACCGGCATCATATCGCTGACGTGCCCTGAAAGGCCGGGCTTGGCGAACATCGTATCGCTGTCCCCCATGACTGACAGACCATTGAGCGCGCGCGCGATCCGGTGGACTTCGTCGGCGAGCCGTTTCAAGCGGATGGCATCGATGTCGGTCGCACTGTCGGCCATCCACGGATCGCGATCGACCGCGGCGAGACTGAATGCTGCAAACCGATCGGCAGGACCAGGATCGCACAAAAGCGTGGTGCGATCGCTATTGCTGGTGCCGAAAATCGTATCGAGTAGCGCCGCAGGAAAGGCGAAGATCGCTTGCGCCCTGACGGACTCGGCAAATCGCTCGACGCGCGACACCAGCGCATCGATTTGCAACACAGGCGGATTGGCAATATCTACGAGGATCGATTGGGCGCTCGATTGTGCTTCAAGCCGATCATGCACAGCGTCGAGCGACAGCGTGGCGGCAATTCGCTTGCCTGAAGCCGTCACCACATCTTCGAAATTCCGCGCGCCTTCGTCCGTATCAGCGAAAATCAGCACCGCTCGGTTGTCGCTCATATAAGCATCATTCGCATTCGAAGCCGGCATTTCCCACCCCCTGATTCATGGTACGTTCCCCGTTAACTATGTCAATTTGGACCGAGGTCACGCCGAATTGTCGCCGAAATGACGGGTTTCTACAATGGCAGAAGCGCTAGGATCGCGGGTTTCCCCGCCAAGCACCGCGAGAAATCCGAAGACCTGGCGCTCGTGCACTTGTCTCCGAAATGGATGTAAGCTGCCGGATGCACGACAATGATTGTGCCGGACCGCAGCGCTGCTAAAGCCGCGGAGATGCGCACACCATTCCCGTTTTCGGCCATCGTCGGCCAATCCGAAATGAAACTGGCTCTGCTGATCGCGGCGGTTGATCGCTCGCTCGGTGGCGTCATGGTATTCGGCGATCGCGGGACGGGCAAATCCACTGCGGTGCGCGCGCTGGCTTCGCTGCTCCCGCCGATCAAAATTGTTGCCGGATGCCGATACGGATCGCATCCCGATGAGATCGATCGCAGCCCCGATCATGTGCCTGGCATCAAGGTGAAGACCGTGACCGCGCCTGTGCCGTTCGTCGATCTGCCGCTCGGGGCGACCGAGGATCGCGTTGTCGGCGCGCTCGATATCGAACGTGCTCTGGTGTCGGGCGAAAAGGCGTTCCAGCCCGGGCTGCTGGCAAAAGCGCATCGCGGGTTCCTCTACATTGATGAGGTCAATTTGCTCGAGGATCATATCGTCGATCTGCTGCTCGATGTCGCCGCGTCGGGGGAAAATCTGGTCGAACGCGAAGGGCTGAGCATTCGCCACCCCGCACGCTTCGTTCTGGTGGGTAGCGGAAACCCCGAAGAGGGCGAACTCCGCCCGCAGCTTCTCGACCGGTTCGGGCTGTCGGTCGAGGTCAAGACGCCGACCGACATTGCCGAACGGATTGCGGTGGTGAAGCGCCGTGACGCCTATGAACGCGATCCTGCGGCATTTTGCGAAGAGTGGCGCGCAGCCGACGAGGCAGTGCTCGGGCAACTGGCATCGGCGCAGAAGCGGCTGGGCAGGCTCAAAACGCCTGACGCGATCCTTGAACGTGGCGCGCGATTGTGCATGGCGATCGGCGCCGACGGACTGCGCGGCGAACTGACGTTGCTTCGCGCGGCGCGGAGCTTGGCGGCGCTCGAAGGCAAGAAGACTGTGACGAATGCGCATCTTGCGGCGGTCGCGCCGATGGCGCTCCGGCACCGGCTGCGGCGCAATCCGCTCGATGACAGCGGCTCGACTGTTCGCATCGAACGGGCAATCGAGACGCTGGGGTGACCAGTCAAGGCGCGGCAGCATGGGTCGACGCCTGCCTCGGCGCCTCGCTGTTTGCGGTCGACCCGCATGGCATCAAGAGCATCCGGCTGATCGCGCGTGCAGGGCCTGTCCGCGATCGCTGGATGGCGATTTTGCGGGAAAGTCTTGGAGCGTTCCCGATCAAGCGCATCCCGCCCAGTATCGATGCCGACCGCTTAATCGGTGGGCTCGATCTGGCAGCGACGCTATCGTCGGGTCAGGCACAGGTCCAGGCCGGGGTGCTGAGCGAAGCCGATGGCGGCGTGGTGATCGTGCCGATGGCCGAACGGATGGCATCGCATGTCGCAACGACGCTCGCGGCGGCGCTTGATGACGGCGAAATTGCTGTCGAGCGTGACGGACTCGCGATGAGACTCCCTGCCCGGATTGCGGTGGTCTTGCTGGATGAAAGCGAGCGCGATGAATCGCCGCCGGCCGCGCTGATCGAACGGATTGGCATGACGATCTGCCTCGATGGCGTGGCGATGGGCGATTGTGACGCCCTCGCTGACATCGGCGATCATGCTGACATCGCGGTTTCGTCTGAAGCGGCAATCGTTGCCGTGTGCGAAATGGCGTTTGCGCTTGGGATCGACAGT
>JANPIQ010000411.1:0-4631 GCA_031425075.1 Sphingomonadales bacterium | reverse complement strand
GGGTGATGAAAGCGCCACTGCTATGTCCAGTAAAGGATGCGCGCTTTCGGCAAGCTGCGTGCGACCGACTCTTCAAAGAATTGGCGCAAGTCGTTCATCGTCGGTGGATCGTAAACATGCTTGATGCTGCCAAATTTCGTTCGTTTTACAGCGCGATTGCCGCTGCTCATGTCGAGCGCAGAACCGGGGTACCAGCTTTGGAGAACCGCTTTCGATGCGTCCGAATAGCGGTGAGTGATTAACTCAATGGTCAGGTCGGGATCTGGGCCGCCGTCAATCGCGGCCGCCACATCGGCGATCAGCGCGCTATAAGCTTCGCGCCAGCCCTGAGCAGCGATTATCGGTGCGATCGTTAGCCCGATCAAATAGCCGGCATCGATCATCCGCCGCATGCCGATGACCCGCGCAGCGACGGTTGCTGTTCCGCCTTCGAAGCGCGCGAATTGTGACGGGTTGAGCGAAACCCGCATCCGCGTCTTGCCTCGATGCGTCAGGCTTAGCAACGGCGCGACGGCGTCGAACTTGGTTGTAAACCGTAGCTGAGCGTCAGCCTGCCACGCGCCAAAATGGGTGATAGCGGCAGACAGCGATCCGGTCAGATGTTCGATCCCCAGCGGATCGGTATAGCAGGACGCTTCATAGGTCGTGCCTTCGAGCGCGCGCGTCCTGGACCGCGAGGTCACCCTACCCTGCCCAAGGTGGATGGCGGCAGCATCGAAGATTTCGGGGAGATTGGAATAGGCACGTATGATCGGTGCGCCCTTCAGCGACCCGGCAAGATAGCAATAGCTGCAATGGGCGGGACAGCCTTCTGCAAGATCGAGCCGCCAGTCGGCAGATGGCGCAATGGGCTGAAGCTTCAGCTTCGAAGGCGGCGCAACCGTAATCGCCAGCGTCGATTTGGCAAAAGCATAAGATGCGCTGGATGTAACGCCGAGACGATCGGAAGCCAGTTCGATCACTTCAACACCATTTGCTGCACAACGTTCGGCAATGGCATGACCGTGGGACCAATCCCTGGCCGCGCGGGTCAGTAGCGCCCGCTTGGGACGCCAAAGCCTTGATGCAGGCTCGCTTGGCGTTGTGAGAGGATGTTCAAGGTCCACACCCTTGTTTCCTGCGTCAGGATCGAGATGAGGACTTGCGATCATAGCCAGAATAACGCTCGCGGGTCGGGGATTGTTCATCGCGCCATTTTGCATTCGATCCGAAAGCAGCCTGGCATTTTGCTCGGGAAACCTGCGCGGACGCATAATTCCGGGACCGCGATAGTCAGGCGAGCAATATGTAAGAAGTGAAATCAACGTACAAGGCATTGACCCCGCGCCGCAGCAAGGCGTGGAATCGCTGCTCGATTGTTACGCTGCCTTTGCAAACTGCATTGCGGCAAACACGTCGGGGCCATGCGCTGGACTGGCATCATGGCTTTCGACAAAGGCGATAAGCGCGTCGGCCGGCAGCGCCTTGGAAATGGCATAGCCTTGCAACATGTCGCAGCCCATGACCTTGAGCAGCGCATAGGCTTCGATGCTGTCGACGCCTTCGGCTGTCACCTCCATGCCCAGACCATGTGCGAGCTCGATCGTCGAGCGCACAATCATTGGATCGCGATGGCTTGTCGCAAGGTTGGTGACGAACATCATGTCGAGCTTGAGTTCGCTTGCCGGCAATTGCTTGAGATAGGCGAGCGAGGACAGCCCCACCCCATAATCGTCGATAGCGATCTTCACCTTGGCTTCGGCCAGCCGGTTGAGATTGGGCAGTGCCCGCGTCGGATTGGCCAGCACCGCCGTTTCGGTGATCTCGATCCCGATCGCGCCGTCAAGGGGTTCGAGCCGGGCAATCAGGTCGCCGGCAAAAGCCTGGTCGCTGATCAGATTGGCCGAGACGTTTACATAAATGGTCTTAGCGATTCCGCGGATTGCGAAAAACGCGCGGTCCGCCAGTACGCGATTGAACACCCATTCGGTGAGTTCGCGGATATCACCGGTCTTTTCGGCAATGGGCACGAACCGCGATGGCGGGATCGTTCCAAGCGTCAGGTGCGGCCAGCGCACGAGCGCCTCGAAACTGTCGATCTCGCCGGTAGCAAGCCGCAACTTCGGCTGATAATGCACCTCAAGCCGGTCGTGGGCGATGGCATCGCGCAGGTCGGCCATCATCACGACGTTTTCCGATGCCGAGGCATGATCGCCGGGTTCAAAACTGCGCAGCCTTGCGCCGTTCCGCCACGCATCGTCGAGTGCGGCCTGCGATTGTTCGGCTAGATCGCGGACATCGGCGACAGCGCCAGGGCCAGCCACGCCGATGATCAGCCTGATCTCGACAGCGGCGTCACCAATCGCCACGGGCCCCTCAGCGGCACTGCGCATCTGTTCGAGGATGGCCCGCGCGGCCTTGCTGTCGGCCGCGAAGAAAGCAACGCCCAGAACGTCGGATGAAAGGCGTTCGAAGACCAGCGCGTCGCTCTCGGCCTCGAGCCGCCGTGTCAGTTCGCGAAGTAACTGGCTGCCGAGACCATAGCCGAGCGCGCGCCGCATTTCGCGAACGCGATCGATCCCGATTGCGGCCACAAACAGGTTCGATCCGCGATGGTCGGCATCGATTTGCTGTTCGAACACGCGCCGCCCGCCCTGGCCCGACGTGCCGGGCGCATCGCGTTGCGAAATCCCGCCGGGCGCACCGCTCCGCTTGGCTTCGTACATGGCATCGTCTGCCATGCCGAGCAGTTCCTCCATCGTTTCATCGGCCTCTGCCTGAACGATCCCGACCGACGTCGAACAGCGAAGGTCGATGCCATCGATGCAATAAGGTTCAGCCGCAACGCCCAGAACATCCTGTGCCAGCGATGCTGTATCGACGGCGGGTCCGGCTGCAAACAGCAGGAATTCATCACCGCCGAGCCGGACGGCATCCAGAAGGACGTCGTCGCGCGATAGCCTCGCCAGCCGTTGTGCAAATTCGCGCAGAACGCCATCGCCGACGCGGTGACCGTCCGTGTCGTTGATCTGCTTGAAATTGTCGAGATCGCACAGCAGCACCGCGCGAACGCCGCCACGCGCGCGATGCCGCTCACCGATGTCGGCCATGGCACGGCGATTGAGCAACCCTGTCAGCGGGTCGCGGAGCGCAAGGGCGCGGGCATCGCGTTCGTTGCCCCCGCGCCGCGCCAGTTCGCGCACAAGATTGCGCTGGTCGATCATGCGATGACCCAGCGCAACCGCAAGGCATGATGCAGACGCCATTGCGACAATATCGAGACGCATTCCGCACCACACGGCAAGCCCGCGCAGCGGCTCGATCATGCCCGGAGCGATTGCCAGCGCCGTAATCCCGGCACCGGCGATCGTGATGGCCAGCTTGCGCTCCCTATCGGACGAGAGCCGCCTGGGCGCGAGCATCAGAAGGGAATCCGGGCCTGACCGCCCACAACGAGCGCAGGAATGTTCCGGTCGGTCGCGTGCAATTCGCCACGACCGAACAGCGCAATTTCGCCCGCGCCGTCGAAGATCGAAGAGCCATACAACCCTTCGACAACCAAACGACGCTTCTTGGCAGGCGCAAGATCGATGCGCTGGGTCACGATGCCGGTTTGCCCGGTTTCGCGGTCGATAACCGCAATCGATTTGAATTCAAGCACGCCGCTCGTCACCTGCAATGGCGAGGCGACCGAAAGCCTGATCTTGTCGCTCCGGCTCAGCAGACCCTGCTTGGCAACGCCGATCTGGAAGCTTGACGAAGTAAGCCCGCTGCCGCGGGTGACAAGTGCCGCATTGCTGCCGGTCCGGCTGCGCGTAAGCGTGCCCGATCCGAACAGGCTGAAGCCGCTCCCCAATATCGCATGTGCGCCGACCGTCAGGCCATTGGTTTTCGTCCCGCCCGCAAGATCGCCCGTATCGAGCGACCGGACCCCGAG
The DNA here is from genome assembly GCA_031425075.1 of Sphingomonadales bacterium. Classification (GTDB taxonomy): domain Bacteria; phylum Pseudomonadota; class Alphaproteobacteria; order Sphingomonadales; family Sphingomonadaceae; genus Aquisediminimonas. The sequence goes on along the minus strand of JANPIQ010000411.1, from coordinate 715 downwards.
CAAACCATCCGATTCATCGAGTCGTGTGTAGGATGCGCTGACGTCGAGCCAGTTCAACGCTGCGTAATCGAGCCGCAGGTTGAAGGCTTCGGCAGACTGGTTCTGCAGATTGCGCACCACATCGGCCGGAATATCCTGCACACTGCCGCGATCATCGTCGCCACTCGAGAACCCGTTGCGCGTCACGCCACCCGACACCGTCAGCCCGCTGGCAATCTTTGCGCCTGCGCTGAAGTGCACGTCGCCACTGGCAAAGCCGAGCAGCGGGTTGGTGCCGCCCGAAATAGGATCGAAATCAGCCGTGCGATCAAAGCCGGTCCCGCCGCCAATCGCCAGCGCACCATCACCGCGCCCAAAGCCGAAGGCGAACCGATTGTCAGGCGCTGCGATGCTGACGCCCGATTTAAGCCGCAGCGGGCGATACCCGTTTCCGCCCTTGAAGCCACCCGATAGACGCCCGGTCATCGAAACCCGCCAGCCGTCCGCATCGCCGACTGCGCCAGACGATTGGACGTCGGAGAAGGCGGCGATACCCGATCCGGACGCAGGTGTCGCGATCCAGTTGGTCAGCTGGGTGTAGATATAGTCCTGGAAATACTCGCCCGCCTTGGTCGTGCCGATCAACCGGCTCGACAACGGGATCAGGAAGTCGCGCTGGTTGCTGTCGAGCGTCTCGAATGCCGAGAAATAGGTGCCCTTCGTTTCCCAGGTCGTC
>JANPIQ010000410.1:0-4609 GCA_031425075.1 Sphingomonadales bacterium | reverse complement strand
ACCGCGCGCCAATATTCGGTCACGCCGATATCGCCATAATCGAGATAGCGCGCGTTGAAGACCACGCCCTGCGGATCGACCTCCGACCAGCGAACGCGGAGGCGGTGGATGAAGCGGAAGGCCTCAGGCATTGTTACTGCGCCAGCCAAGCGATTTGCGGTTGAGATCATGCATGTTCTCCTGCCCTGCAACGCTGGCTTCGGCAAGCGCCACTGCCGCCACGAGCACTTGATTGGGCGCATGGGCATAAGCGGGACGTTTGGATATTGTCTCGGTCCAGCGCCCGCCGCAGGCATTGTCGAGAAAGATGCGCATGAAGCAGTGATCGGCGCTGACCGGCCAGCCGCGCTCGGCCGCCAGCGCTGGCAGCACCCGTCGCGTCAGATTGAGCCAGCGCGCTTCGAGCGCCGCCCGCTCCCCGGCCAGGCTCACCCCGCGGCCTTCGCCCCGGTGTTGACCCCCATCGACTGCAGATATTTCTTCACGTTGCGCGCCGCCTGCCGCAACCGATGTTCATTCTCGACCATCGCGATGCGGACAAAGCCTTCGCCCTCTTCGCCATAGCCGACGCCCGCTGCCACCGCGACGCCGGCATGGGTGAGCAATTGCTTGGAAAATTCAAGCGACCCCAGATGCGCAAGCGCCGGCGGCAGCGGCGCCCAGGCGAACATGCTCGCGCGCGGGGCCGGAATGTCCCACCCTGCCCGTCCGAAGCTTTCGACGAGGATGTCGCGGCGCTTGTGATCAAGCGCGCGGTTTTTTTCGACAATATCCTGCGGGCCGTTGATCGCGGCGACCGCAGCCGCCTGGATCGGGGTGAACGCACCATAATCGAGATAGGACTTCACCCGCGTCAGCGCGCCGATCAGCTTGCGATTGCCCACGGCAAACCCGATCCGCCAGCCTGCCATCGAATAGGTTTTCGACAGCGATGTGAATTCAACCGCGACATCCTTTCCACCCTTCACCTGCAGGATCGATGGCGTCGGGCATCCATCGAAATACAGTTCCGAATAAGCGAGATCGGACAGCACCCAGATGTCATGCTTCTTCGCAAACGCCACCACGCGTTCGTAAAATGCCAGATCAACCACCTCGGCAGTCGGATTCGACGGATATCCCATCACGAGCACCGAAGGCTTTGGCACGGTGAACTTCACCGCGCGTTCGAGTGCCTCGAAATACGCTTCGTCAGGCGTTGTCGGCACGCTGCGGATTGTGGCGCCTGCAATGATGAAGCCGAAGGTGTGGATCGGGTACGACGGATTGGGCGCGAGCACGACATCGCCGGGCGCGGTGATCGCCTGCGCCAGATTGGCGAGCCCCTCCTTCGATCCCAGCGTGACAACGACTTCGCTATCGGGATCGAGGTCGACCCCGAACCGCCGTGCATAATATCCCGCCTGCGCTTTCCGCAGTCCTGGAATCCCCTTCGACGCCGAATAGCCATGCGCCTTGGGATTGCGCGCGACTTCGGCCAGTTTCTCGATCACATGATCGGGCGGCGGCAAATCGGGATTGCCCATGCCAAGATCGATAATGTCCTCACCGCCCGCTCGCGCCGCTGCCCGCATCGCATTGACTTCAGCAATGACGTAGGGCGGCAGACGTTTGATGCGGTAAAATTCCTCGGACATGGCGACGCGATCCTGTTGCTAGAACTGTGCTCATTGGTCGATTTTGCATCGGGTTACCAGTGCCGCGATCGCGCAAAAGCGAAGCTGCACCGAGCCCGCTTTGCCGCACGCATGGTTAAAACTTGTAAATGAGATCGGTAGCACAGCCGGAGCGTCCGACTCGGTATAACAGGTGGTTTCAGAAAATGCCTGGTGCGCAGCAATCGAGCTGCCCGCATCGTGTCTGCAAAGTTTGCAGGCAGTGAAGGCATTCGCGGTCCGGAGTAACTGGTCGCCTTCCCGTTCGGCATCGCGCCAAGTGCGAGTCGGAGCGGATTTGATCAACCATCATTTCTGGAGACACATCATGCCCCAAGACTTTGGCATCCCCAATCCCGACGATCCTTTTGGTTTGCCCCCTCTGCCACGGGAGTTTTTCGATCCGCCGTTCGCGTGGGAAAAGCCCGTTTTTCCGCACCTGAAATATGGCCCTGCCACGATCCGCATCCTTGTAGTGGCAGACGGTTCGATCAGCTACGGGTTCAGCCAGAACGGCTTTACTCTGGCAATCGCGCTTGGTGACATACCCGATACGTCGCATCCCGATCATCCATCTTATGCCCGTTTCGAATTCACCCGAGCGCATCGCGGATCGAGCGCGACCGGCATTTCGCCGGGTTTTTCGAATTTTACGTTTGCGCCAGGCTCGCTCGATAATTTCGATGAAGTCTGGCTGTTTGGCATCAATTCGGGGGCTCCTTATCTGTCGGCAACCGAAGACGCGACGCTCGAAGCCTTTATGGACAATGGCGGCGGAGTGCTTGCCATGGGCGATCACGAGGCTCTGGGCCTTGGGTTGTGCGGCGGCATCAAGCGCGTTCGCTCGATGCGCAAATGGTGGTTTGAATCGGTGCCCATTCCCGCCGGAATGGAAAAAGCACCCGACATCACCGATCTGACGCGCAACGACACCCAGCAGCCCCCGCTGCCGGGTTCGCAAAGCGATCACATTCCGCAGCCGATCTATCCCAATTACCGCTATGCCTACCCCTATTGGGCCGCATGGTGGCGGCGGCAGAAATATCCGCACCCCATATTGTGCGGACCAAGGGGCGCGATCACGGTTTACCCCGATCACGCCCACGAAGGCGATTGCATCATGCCTGCGGCCGTCAATGCAGGCGAGTTCCCAGGCGGCGTCCCTGTCGAAATCATTGCAGAAGGCCGCAATGTGGTCGGGCGCAACAAAAGCGGTTTCGTTATCACCGATCCGCGCGAATTCGGACTGTTGGGCGTGTGGGACGGGCATGATCCCGATGCCGATAAGGGCCGCGTTGTGGTCGATTCGACGTGGCACCATTGGTTCGACGTCAATTTGACAGGCTTGCGTGCGGCAAGTGCCAACAGCACCAATTATGCTGATATCCTGGCTGTCTTCCGCAACATCGCGATCTGGCTGGCCCCCAAGGCAAAGCAGGCGGCGATGCGCAGGGCAGGAAAGCGCATCTTGCTCGTTTCGGCATCGTTTGTCGAACGTGCTTATACGCTGCACGAGCTGCGACCCGAAAAATTCTACCTGATCGGTGTCGAGGCCCGAGACGCGCTGGGACGCATTGCCCCGCAATGCCAATCCGCAGCGTGGTTCGATTTTGTCGTGGCGCCGGTTTTCTCGAAAGACTTGCGACGCATCGCGCTCAAGGACCGGTTCGAAGGTGTCCATAATCTCATCGAGGCCGCAGCCATCGAGGCCATGGCGATGACCGCCTTCGGCGGCGCAATCAATGCGCTCGCGGTGGAAATCAACAAGCGCGGATTTGAAAACATCGCCGAGCTCGACGATGAGATGGATTCAATCATCGAGCGTGGTGCCCGAATGGGCATTGATGTGGCCCGCAAACAAATGCGCGAAGGGCAACGCACGGTGCAATTGCTGCTCGATGAGCGCGGCGAAACCAAAGAGGCGGACTGAATTTGGAGCGGGGGCGGTCGCAAGGCTGCCTCCGCAACCAGAGCCGGAAACCGCTTTGCTCGAACAAAGCGGGGGCGACCTGTGGCCTTATCAAAACACGGCATGATCTCCGCGTTCTGCCGCCTTGCCCCCCGCCAGTACCGCGCGATAGTGGCCGACCAGAGTTTCGCTTCCCGTTTCGGGAGTCGCGTCCGCATCGTACCGCCCCGTCACAGGATCGAGAACGAGCATTGATTCGGTTGCATAGTATCTCCCGATGCGTGCGAGTTCAGCTTTTCTGGCCAGCGGTGGAGCGATCTTGCCCAGTGCCGCCAGCACCCCGGCCACTGCGCCGATCATCCCGACCGGTACCGATCGGAACCTGGGCGCCATCCCGAGCATCGCAAACAGCGCTTCGCCCTGATCACGCGGCGTAATTGCGGGGCCGGGCCCGCCAATGGGGAGGATGCAGTTCCAGCGCGTCTCGTCGGCCAGGCATCCCGTGAGGTAATCGCCAACATCATCCTCGCTAATCGGCTTGCACGCCGTCATTTTGCCGTCGCCGAACAGCAGGAACGGCTTGCCACGCCGAACGCGGTCGATCTGGCCTGACAAGGATTTGAAGAACGCGGTGGGGCGCACGATCGAATATCGTAGGCCCGAACCGATCAGCGCCGCTTCGAACGCCAGCTTGGCGTGCTGGAACGCAAGCCGCGGTTTCTGGACACAGATCGCCGACAGCAGGACGAAGTGTCGCACATCCGCCGCCTGCGCCGCTGCGAGCAGTTCGAGCTGTGCGCGGTGGTCGACCGCCCAGGCATCGTCGGGCACCCCAGTGCGCGAGGCCATGCACGAAATGACAGCGTCGAACGTCTCGCCGGCAAATCCGTCACGGGTGATCGATGCGCGGTCGGTGACGTCGACCCGCCGGACGATCGCACCCGGCACCGCCGACGCGTGGCGCACGAAGCACACCACATCATGCCCGTGCCGCACCAGTGCGGCCGCCGTTGCACGACCGATTGTCCCGGTGGCCCCTGTCAAC
>JANPIQ010000409.1:0-11775 GCA_031425075.1 Sphingomonadales bacterium | reverse complement strand
ACAGTCTCGTTTGCATCGACCGAAAACGCCGTCCGCAGCTCGTCTGCTTTGTCACCCGTGCTTGCCAGCCCTTCGACATCGACGGTCGCAAAAGTATATAGCGAGCCTGGCTCGGCGACCAAGGCAACGGTCAACCGTTCGCCGGGCGCACCGTCGACGCGAGGATCGACCTGGGCGTCATAATATCCTTTCGACCGCAACAGCGTTACCAGCAAATCGGCATCCTCGCGCGCGCGGCGGTCGATTTGGGCGTCGTTGGCCGGCTTGCCATCAGCTTGCTTAAGCGCCGATAGCAAGTCGAACTGGGCATCGATTTCAGAAAGCAGCGCACGTTCGATGCCTTCGATCGCGACCGCGTAACGGCGGCCGTCATCATCGTCAGGAGCGGTCATAGCGGTTGGCGGAGTCGCCGGGTCGCTTGCCATGTCAGGCCATTCGACACCAAGCTCGGGCAATGGTGCCAGCGGCGCATCAAGATCGAATTCGGGCTCGATCGCTGTCTGGGCATCTGCCGCTATCGCTGTCGATAAGAACACTGCGGCGAGGACAGGAATAAAACGCAACCGGATCATGACGTTCCCGTAGCGGCGTAAAACTGTCGCCGCCAGCTAGCTTCAACAGCCGGTCAGGTGGTTCGTTCCTTTTTGCGCGTTTCAGTGTCGCGTTTCATCCGAATGACAGCTGGATAGCGCGTCGATGATGCGCCTGACCTGCCGCCAATGACAAAACCGGATCACATTGCCTCGGTTGCGGCTGACATCGGCACGAGCAGCCGCTTCGTCTCCTGCCCCTTTGCCATATAGTGTGATGAGGCTCGACGCCGCATCAACGGTTTCGCGGTCTGCGGCAAACGGCATAACATCTCCTGAACAAGATCGACCGAATATGCTGCAATCCTCAACATTGCGCGTTGCCTGACAGTTAACGAAAAGTTCACCCTGTCAACGCGACCAGCACGCGAAGATCGCTGTGGGGAGGACCAATCGGCGCGCATCTTCGCGCACGCCAAGTTCGCCGCATTCGACAGTGCCGCCAAGATCGGCACAAGCCTGCCGCACCAGTTCGCCGATCGCCAGCGCCGACATACGCACGGCATAAACCGTCAAGAATAGAAATTTTGAATCCGCATCAAGGAGACGGCGGCAATCGCCGATAAGCCCGGGAAGCCCCTCCTCGAGCCTCCACACCTCGCCTTCGGGCCCGCGCCCGAATTTCGGCGGATCGAGAATGATCCCGTCATAACGCTTGCCACGCCGCACCTCACGCGCGGTAAATTTCGTCGCGTCATCGACAATCCAGCGGATCGGTGCTTCTTGCAGCAACGACAGCGCCGCATTGGTTCGCGCCTGATCGACCGATTTTTTGGACGCGTCGACATGGGTAACCGCTGCACCCTTGGCAGCAAGCGCGAGACTGCCCACGCCTGTGTAGCCAAACAGATTGAGCGCGGTTTGCGGTTCGTGCCGCCGCATCCAATGCCAGACCGGCGCCATATCGGGGAAATAGCCCAGATGGCGAAAGGGAGTCGGGCGCGTGTTGAAGGTCAGCTCCTCCCATTGGCTCGACCAGCCATGCTGCGGCAATCTGGAGAGGAAATCCCAGCGTCCTCCGCCATCTTCATCGGCACCGGGAACAAATTCACCATCGGCCTGCCAATCGGGTGAAGCCGGTGACCAGAGCGCTTGCGGCTCGGGCCGAATGAACCGGTAATCGCCATATCGTTCAAGCTTGCGACCATATCCGCTATCGATCAGCCCATAATCGTCCCACGGCTCTCCAACGAGCGTGATCGGTGTCATCGTGCCGGGACCGCGCGCTCTGCAACGTAGGCTGCGACTGCCGATTTGGTAGCAGGAAGCGTATCGAAACGCTCCTCGCGGTCGAACAGATTGCCCATGCGCATCGGCAGCGAAGGCCGCGTGCCCGTTGCGCGCTCAACGGCATCGCGGAATTTGGATGGATGCGCCGTCGCCAGCGTCACGGTCGGTACATCGCCACAATCTGCCGCGCGTGCAGCCGCCAGCCCGATGGCCGTATGCGGATCGAGGATCTGGCCAGCGCGTTCTTGCGCCCAGCGCATCGCCATCGCCATCCCGTCTGGATCGATCCTGGCACTGGCAAATAATGGCCGGGTGGCAGCAAGCATATCGTGCGGGATGGACAGGTTCTTGTCGCGTTCGAAAGCGTGCATCATTTTGGCAAGCGCTGCACCATCGCGGCCCGACATGTCGAACAACAGTCGTTCGAAATTCGAGCTGATCTGGATATCCATGCTCGGCGTCGAAGTGGCCGTCACGCTGCCGGTGGAATAATCGCCGCTGGTCAACGCGCGGTGGAGAATATCGTTGACGTTCGTAGCGACGATCAGCTTGGCAACCGGCAGCCCCATTTGCGCGGCGACATAGCCTGCGAACACATCGCCAAAATTGCCCGTCGGCACCGCAAAGGCAACCTGCCGCTCGGGCGCACCCAATCTGACGGCGGCATAAAAATAATAGACAATCTGCGCCACCAACCGTGCCCAATTGATGCTGTTGACGGCTGAAAGCGTAAACTGCCCTGCAAATTCGCGGTCGTTGAACAACGCTTTCACGATCGCCTGCGCGTCATCAAAACTGCCTTCGATCGCGATGTTATGGACGTTAGGCGCTAGCACGGTCGTCATCTGCCGCCTTTGAACGTCGGACACACGGCCCAGCGGGTGCAGCATGAAGATATCGATCTTTTCACGCCCGGCAACGCCGTCGATTGCAGCCGAGCCGGTATCGCCCGACGTTGCCCCGATGATTGTCAGATGCGAATTGCGATTGGCGAGAAATTTCTCGAACAATAGCCCCAGAAGCTGCAATGCTACATCCTTGAACGCGAGTGTCGGCCCGTGAAACAGCTCAAGCACCCAGTGTTGCGCGTCGAGCTGAACCAGCGGCGTCACGGCATCATGGGCAAATCGGCCATAAGCCTGCGTGCACAATGCGCGAAGTTCATCCTTGGTCACGCTGCCGGCCATGAACGGCTGCATCACCTGGACAGCAGTTTCGACATAAGACAGGCCTGCAAGCGCTGCAATCTCGTTACGGGTAAGCGTCGGCCATGATTGGGGGACATACAGCCCGCCATCGCTCGCCAGCCCCGCCAGCGTAGCCGCCTCGAAATCGAGGATGGGCGCGCTCCCCCTTGTGCTTACGTACTGCATGCGATGCGCCGTTAGCGGGCGTGAAGCGGGCCTGCAACAATCCGATACTGCATTGCACAACGCCGATCGCCCGGGAGCCCGTGCGCAATTTCATCGGACATGACATAGGCCATGCGATTGGTCATGCTCTCTTCGTCGAGTTCTACAAACCCCATCCGCGCATACCAGGGTGCGTTGAATGCCACATCTCGAAAGGTAGACAAGGTCACGGCGGATTTGCCTTTCGATTCGGCCCAGCCGATCGCCGCATTGACGAGCGCACGACCCACGCCTTGGCCCTGCGCCTCTGAGACAACCGACAATTCACAGATATGGAGCGCGTCGCTGAACGCTTCGCCTGCCAGAAATCCGGAAATCTTGCCGCTATTGTCGGCTGCCACCCAACATCCGCCGCCTGCAATCAATTCGCTGTGGCGCGAAATCGACATCACGCCATCGCCTGCGATCCATTCAAGCCCTGGCACGGCAAGAAATGCCGACCCTGCCGATATCTCTACCGAAGGAAGCGAAGCCGCGTCAGCGGCGCGGGCGGGGCGAACGGTTGCAGTCATGTGACAGCGGCGTAAAGCAATGCGACGCCGACCGCCACCATCAGAACCGAGATTATTCCAAAGAAGCGGTCCGGGTCGATCCGCTTGACCAGCTGCACCCCCGCCAGCGTGCTGAGGATCGCAATCGGCAGAAAAACAATCGTCAGCTGCATATTATCCCAGGTGAATTGCCCAAGCGCGACATAAGCTGGCACCTTCATCCAGTTGATGATCGCAAAAAAGATCGCCGCCGTGCCAATGAAAACGGTGTGCGAAAACCCCCGGCTCATTGCCCAGACCTGAAACGGGGGGCCGCCCGCATGGGCGATCTGACTGGTGAAACCCGCGACGCCGCCCCAAACGCTGCCGATCCATTGCGGCAGCATGCGGCCTGACTTCGGTTGGTATCGAATTAACCTGTATCCGCCGAACCCGACTGCAACGACACCCACCGCAGCCCGGATTGCGTCGGCGCTTACAGACGCTGCAAACCACCAGCCCAGCCCGATCCCGACCATTGCACCGGGAAGCATCCAGCCAAGCGTGCGTGCATCATAGCTTGTGCGGAACGCCCACACACTCACGACGTCCTGCACCATCAAGATCGGCAACAGCATCGCTGCTGCCCGCACCGGATCCATTACAAGCGCGAGCATCGGGATCGATGCTGCACCAAGCCCTGCAAAGCCACCCTTTGCCAGCCCCACAAGGACAATCGCGAGAGTGGCAACGCTGTAGAATACAGGATCGGCGGGCAAGTTCACCGGCGGCGAGAAAGCGCAACGCCGTAGATGAGCGCAGCAATGCCTGCGAACAGAAACCACTGGATCGCGTACGCAAAGTGATTGTTGGGAACGTCATCGGTCGAGGGCGGCTGGCTCGCTGTCAGCCCCGGCGCAGGCGTGGTCGCGACGAGCATCGGACGCAGCGGCACATCATCTGCGAACCAGCGTGATACGATACTCCGCGTTTCGGGCTCCGTCGTGATCACACCAGTTACCTCTCCGCCTGACCATTTGGGCTTTTCGGCCGGGCGCGGTGACACGCCCATATCGACGACCAAGCCGGGCCCTTCGGCACCTGTCCGGCATTGCGCGATATACCGAAAGCCGTTCCGCCGCTTCGCATCGCGTCCACCGGTAATCTGCCATCGAACAGGCTCCAGACACATGGCCCGCGACCGCCGGAACAATGCGGCATCGGGAACCGGCGCCAGTTCAGGATAGCCGATCTCGGCCATTTTCTGACTATTGGCCTGATAAAGCGCGATAAGCGCCGACTTTGCATCGCGTCGCTGCCATTGCCACAGCCCTAGCGCGACCATTGCGGCGCAGGCGAGGCCAACGATCAAGGTTGGGATGATCGGCACACGCATCAATCGACCTTTCGTCCCTCATGGGCACTGCGGCGATACTCTACGATCAGCAGCGCCGCTTTGGTCACGCGTAGCAATCCGATCACCAGCGCAGACGTGACCGGCAGCCAGATCAAAATATGCACCCAGAACGGCGGTTTGGCCGTAACCTCGAGCCAGACAGCACCGATGGTGACGATCGCGCCCACGATCATGATCAGGAACGCTGCCGGTCCATCACCTACGTTGAACGCGGTGAAATCGAGGCCGCAGGCAGGGCATCGAGGAGCGAAAGAGATGACACCGTTAAACAGCGTCGGCTGGCCACATTCAGGGCAGCCGCCCGCAAGCGCGAGAACCGCGAGCGTGTCTTTGGATGTGGTCACCATCCAGGTGTCAGGCCCGACCCGCGCACCACGGGTCAGGATTCATGTCGACGGGCAGACCTGCTTCGTCAGGACAAGGAAAGCGCAGCTTGAAACCAAAGGCTTGAGGACTTGGTCCAAACTGGTCGAGCAGCCATAACTTCGACAGCGCGTCGGCCACCGTTGGGATGCTGCCTGCACGAATCCACCAAAGCGCCTGATACGCGCCGTCGTACCGGTCGAAATACTCTCGGCGGCGAGCCATTTCGGGGGTGTGCGCGCTCCGGTAAACGAAGTCGAACAATGATTCGGGGTTTGCCCACACCGAAATATTGATAACGAATAACGGATCGGGCGAGATGGCAATGCCGGTGGCGTTCCCGCTTTCATCCTGCAACCGCCAGACGAATCCGGGAGACGCATCGGCCAGTGCATTGATCCGATCGAGCGACTGAAAGAACGGCGCGACGCGCGGATCGGGCATTGCCGCAATCAACCGCCCGACATTCACTTGGGCGATCTGCCAATTCGCGCTGGGTTCACACACCGGCTTCACCCATGAACCGGTGCGCCCCAGCCACCCCAGACATAGATCGAGACGAAGAGGAACAGCCAAACGACATCGACAAAGTGCCAATACCACGCCGCCGCTTCGAAGCCAAAATGCTGGCGTGGTGTGAAATGGCCGCGGTTGGCGCGGATGAGGCATACGATCAAAAAGATCGTGCCAATCAGGACGTGAAAGCCATGGAACCCGGTCGCCATGTAGAAACTGGCGCCGTAATTGGTTCCTTTGAACGCGAACGGCGCTTCGGCATACTCATACGCCTGAATGCCGCTGAACACGAGCCCGAGCAGGATCGTGCACCACAGCCCCTTCTTGAACCCGTCACGATCGCCATTGATCAGCGCATGGTGCGCCCAGGTGACAGTGGTTCCTGAACACAAAAGGATCAGCGTGTTGAGCAATGGCAGACCGAACGGATCGATCACCTCAATACCCTTGGGGGGCCATTGCTGAAGTGCCGCAGCACCCGGTTGCCCGACAAGATTGGTCACGCTGCCATCGGCCCCGATCTCGAGCGCTGCTGGAAATAGCGAAAAATCGAAAAACGCCCAGAACCAGCCGACAAAAAACATCACTTCGGAGGCAATAAACAGTATCATGCCATAGCGCAGATGCAGTTGCACAACTGGTGTGTGATCGCCGGCATGCGCCTCGCGAACAACGTTCGCCCACCAACTATAAGCCGTGAACAGAACCATCGCGACACCAGCATAGAATACCCAGCCGCCATAAGGCACTTTGTGCATCCACATGATGCCGCCCGCAGCCATTGCCAGCGCCGAAAATGAACCGATGATCGGCCAGGGATCGGGTGCAATAATATGGTAATCGTGATTTTTCGCGCCAGCCATGTGCGGATTGCCTTCCCTGTCTACAATCAGCCTAGGATTAACTTGCCTTGCCCGGTGCGTCCACCGGGTAGAAGGTGTAACTCAACGTAATTTCTTCAACCTGCCGCGCCTGTGGATCGTTGAGGATCGCAGGATCCACATAATAGATCACCGGCATCCGCACCTGCTCACCGGGCTTAAGCGTCTGTTCGCGAAAGCAGAAACATTCGATCTTGGTGAAGTATTTTGCGACATAAGTTGGCGTCACGTTGAAGGTTGCGCTGCCGGTAACAGGCTGGCCAGACAGATTCTTTGCCTGATAGAACGCCATTTCACGCGCGCCGATGGTCACTGTCTGGCGATTGTCTTCGGGCCTAAAGTTCCAGGGCAGCGCAGGAACATGATTAGCATCGAAACGGACAACGATCGACTTGCCGGCAACCGCGCCAGGCGCAGTCCCGCCAACATCTTTCCCGGTCGTCCCGTCGATCCCGGTGATCTGACAGAATAGACGATATAATGGCACGCTGGCATAGCCAAGCCCGGTCATCCCGAACGCAATGCTTGCTGCAAACAATGCCGTTTTGGTCATGGGGTTCATCGGTTGATCACCAGCTTTGCAATCGAGATGGCATAGAAAAGCAGGACCAACCCGCCCAGCACGATGGCCAGCGCCCTGGCGCGCGATTTCTGACGTGCACGATACGCAGTTTCATCGATCTCGGTCATAATGCCATCACCCGATCGAGCGCCAATGCGCCAAAAAGCACGAACAGATACGACATCGAAAAGATAAAAAGCTGCTTTTCCTCGCGCATCGCATCGTCGCTGCTCCGGCGTGCTACCTGAGCCGACAATACGACAAAGGCAACCGACAGGATCGCTGCAGTCCAGCCATAAAGTGGGCCAGCCAAACCGAGCGACCATGGAAGGACCGCGACAACCGCCATCGCAAGCGTGTAAATCAGGATTTGTGATCTTGCGGATCGTTCCCCTGCCGCGACAGGCATCATCGGCACGCCAGCAGCGGCATAATCGGTCTTGGTGAACAGCGCGAGTGCCCAGCTATGCGGCGGAGTCCACAGGAAAATCAGTGCGAACATCAGAAAGGGCAAAAGCGTGATATCGCCGCTTGCCGCAACCCAGCCGATCACGGGCGGAAATGCCCCCGCAGCGCCCCCGATCACGATGTTTTGCGGGGTCCGGCGTTTCAACCAGACGGTGTAGATTAACACATAATACAGGATCGAACCTGCCAGCAATCCGGTCGCAAGCCAATTGGAAACCAGTTCCATCAGGATCACCGACGCCACCGAAATACCAACACCGAAATGCAGCGCAGATTGCCGATCCATACGGCCTGCAGGAATCGGGCGGTTAGCCGTCCGCAGCATTTTTGCGTCGAGATCGGATTCATACCATTGGTTTAGCGCCGCTGCGCCGCCAGCACCCATCGCGATGGCAAGGATCGACGCAAAGGCAAGCACCGGGTGCATCGCGCTACCCGAAGCCACCAGTCCACAAACGCCTGAGAAGACGACGAGCGTCATCACCCGCGGTTTGGTCAGCGCGATAAAATCGCGCCAATCTGCAGGGAGTTGCAACGTGGAGGCAGTCGTCGTCATTCTCATTCCTTGGCTGGCGGCGCGGGTAAACATCCCGCGTCGTCGGTACCCACCCTTTGAGACTTCCCGGCCGTTCAGCTGCCAGACCGGATTACCGATGTGCAGCGCCGACGCACCGTTACCCCGACTTTAGTTGATCTTGGGCAACGTTTCGAACTGGTGGTACGGTGGCGGGCTCGACAGGGTCCATTCCAGCGTCGTTGCCCCTTCACCCCATGGACTATCTTCGGCTTTGCGCCCTGCCATGAAAGCATAAGCGACGTTGACAAAGAAAATCACCATCCCGGCCGCCATAATCAGATAACCATAAGACGAAATCTCATTCCAATAAGCATAATTGGATGGATAATCGGGAATGCGCCGCGGCATCCCCTGAAGCCCCAGAAAATGCTGTGGGAAAAAGAGCACGTTCACGCCGATGAAGAATACCCAGAAGTGCATTTGCCCCAAAGCTTCGGACAGATGACGGCCGCTCATCTTCGGGAACCAGTAGGTGAAGCCCGCGAATAGCGAGAACACCGCACCAAGGCTCAACACATAGTGGAAGTGCGCAACGACATAATAGGTGTCATGCATGTAATTATCGATGCCGCCATTTGCGAGAAGAACGCCCGTCACGCCGCCCACGGTAAACATGAAAATGAAACCAAGGCTCCACATCATCGGTGTTTTGAACGACAGCGAACCGCCCCACATCGTCGCGATCCAGCTGAAGATCTTGATGCCGGTCGGAACTGCGATCACCATCGTCGCGGCGGTGAAATACATCTTGGTGTTCACGTCCATTCCAACGGTGAACATGTGGTGAGCCCAGACAACGAACCCGACAACGCCGATAGCGACCATGGCGTAGGCCATGCCAAGATAACCGAACACCGGCTTCTTGCTAAAGGTCGCAATGATCTGGCTGACGATGCCAAAGCCCGGCAGGATCATGATGTAGACTTCGGGGTGCCCGAAAAACCAGAAGAGGTGCTGATACAATACCGGGTCGCCGCCGCCAGCCGGATCGAAGAAGGTTGTTCCGAAATTGCGGTCGGTCAGCAGCATCGTGATCGCGGCGGCAAGCACGGGAAGTGCCAGAAGCAGCAGGAATGCGGTGACAAGGATCGACCACACGAACAGTGGCATTTTGTGCAGCGTCATGCCCGGCGCGCGCATGTTGAAAATCGTCGTGATGAAGTTGATCGCACCGAGGATCGACGACGCGCCGGCAAGATGAAGCGAAAGGATCGCCATATCGACAGCGGGCCCCACCGAACCGCTCGTTGAAAGCGGCGCATAAACCGTCCAGCCCGTTCCGGCGCCCGGCCCACTGCCACCTGTCACAAAGCCCGATCCGAGCAGCAACAGAAATGCCGGTACCAGCAACCAGAAGGAGACGTTGTTCATCCGGGGAAACGCCATGTCAGGCGCGCCGATCATGATTGGCACGAACCAGTTGCCAAACCCGCCGATCATCGCTGGCATCACCATGAAAAACACAATGATCAGACCATGAGCGGTGATCAGCACATTCCACATGTGCAGACCCTGGACTTCAGCCGCCTGCGCATTTGCGGCGGCACCGTGAAGCGATTCGGCAAGCCATGGCAGATACTGAATGCCTGGATCGGCAAGTTCTAGCCGCATCACGCCCGATATCGCACCGCCAATGATTCCCGCCAGAATAGCAAAAATCAGATACAGAGTGCCGATGTCTTTATGGTTGGTTGACATGAACCAACGCGCGAAAAACCCCGGCTTCTCATCGGCATGAGAATGATCGTGCGCCGAAGCGGCGTCAAACGAATGGGCAGTGGCAACAGCTTCACTCATATCTCAGGCCTTACTTGGTTGCAGCGACAGGCGCCGCACTCGTTGCTGGAATGGGAGCAACGGTGACAGCCGGCGTGACAGGCGCAGTTGCTGCCGCATCCGCATCGCCCGGCATTTTACCACCCTTTGCGCGTACCCATTTCGCGAAATCTTCCTTGCTGACAACTTCTACCGCGATCGGCATTGCGCTGTGCTTGATCCCGCACAGTTCAGAGCACTGCCCGTAATACACGCCGGTCTTTTCAACGGTAAAACTGGTCTCGTTGATGCGGCCGGGAATGGCGTCCATCTTGATCCAGAACGCAGGGATAGCCCAAGCATGGATCACATCGGAACCTGTTGTCAGCAAACGGATCGGCGTGTTCACCGGCAAAACCACGCGATTATCGACGGCCAGAAGCCGGGGCCCATCGGCATCGTTACGAAACCGCGTCCCGCTAGCGACACTAGCCTGTTCCGGCAGCATGTTCGACGTGAATTCGGAAATACCGTGATCGGGATACTCGTATCCCCAATTCCACTGGTACCCGATCGCCTTCAGCGTGACCGCATCCTTGGGCGCAGGTGTGAACTGAGCAGCGAGCAAGCTGATCGACGGCACGGCAATGACGACAAGGATCAGCACCGGCAACAGTGTCCATACCACCTCGATGATCGTATTGTGCGTCGTCTTGGACGCGACAGGATTGGCCTTGCGGCGAAAGCGCGCGCTCACAAAGACCATCAGGCCGAGGACGAGCAACGAAATGCCGACCATAACCGGCATGAGGATGGCATTGTGCATCCATTCGGCCTGCTGGCCAGTAGGCGTGACCTGCGGCTGCAATCCCAAGCGTTTATTAATTGGTTGCCCGATTTCCGCCAGTGGCGCGGAGGTTCCGATCGACGTCGTAGAAGCTACAGGGTCCATTGCCGGCGATGGCGAGATGGTTGGCAAATCGACCGGCGCAATTGGCCCGGCAGCCTGTTCGACGGCAGGTGACGGCGCTACGGGCGCAGGTGCCGCTGTTTGCGCCGACGCTGTGACCGAAAGTGCCGCAGCAGCAAAAGCAAACAGCGAAGGCTTCAAAGTGATCATCGGTGCGATTGTCCCACGTTTTCTGTTCCGGCAAGTGGCCCATCACGTGGTGCCCAGCTCCAGATAGCACAAGGGCTATACGCCGCAGTGCAGCAAGCCTCAAGCCGGAATCCCGACATTTTTTGTGACGCTTGCCGCGGCTGATTAGCGCTTTTATCAGGCGGCTTGCCAAGCCATGGAGAAACGGGTGACAGAGGACGAAGTTCTAGCCGAATTCCACGCTGCCGATGCGCTGCTCGATGGACATTTCATCCTGTCGTCTGGCCTGCGCAGTTCCCGCTACCTTCAATGCGCAAGGGTGTTGATGAATCCTGCCCGCGCGGCACGCCTGGCAGGTGCGCTTGCCGCAAAGCTCCCGGCAGATATCCGCCACTCTATCGATCTGGTTGTGTCTCCTGCGATGGGGGGAATCAT
>JANPIQ010000408.1:0-2114 GCA_031425075.1 Sphingomonadales bacterium | reverse complement strand
TCGTAAGCACTCTGGGGTGACATCGATAAGGCGGGGTGTTCGTTTTGGTCATAAATAACATAGGCATATTCAACTAAATAGGTATATAAATCGCCTAATGTCCACAGGGCATGTTGTTTGGGGTTAACTGCCTTGGTAATTTCTCGCACTTGTTTGATTGCTTGGGTGTTGCCTAACAAGTTGAAGATTAACTGGGTGTTGGTAGTCCCAAACAGTCGCTCAATCACACTACCAAAACGGGGTTTGGCTCCTGGACGAGTCTTTTTGGTACAGTGGTAACGTGCGAGCAAGGTGTCGAAATAGACGCGGTGAAACTCTTTCCCACCATCGACCACGATGGCTTGAGGAAAGCGTCCAAACCGCTGGACGCAGATGCGAATCGCCATCATACAGGAGCGATAGCTGGGTGGGTCGAAGGTTAGATAGATGGCGAGGATACGCCGCGAGTAGGCATCTACCATTAAGGTCAGCCAAGGTCTTCCCAGCAATCTTCCTGTTGTCGCCGAACGCAATTCTAGATCGAGTTGAGTGTGGTCGATATGGACGATTCCCAGGGGACGGTCGCCGTGGCGAGGGGTACTGTAAGTTAGCTCCCAATACCAAGGTTGATGGCGATAGGCGGCTTTAGAGCCTTTGCGTTTGGAGATCTGTTCGTGGAGCGGTCGTTGTTGGAGACGAGCGTAAAAAGTACACCGCGACAGTGAGGGAATGCCCTGCTGTTCGCAAGCTCGTTGGTATACCCGATAGACTGAAGCGGCGGGTGCTTGAGTTGGGGTTTCAAACCGCTCGGTAATAAAAGTATCGAGCAGTTCGCTGGCGGCGGTTGGGGCTTTGGCTGTCCGGTTTCCCCGCGCTTGCGTTCTGGGTAGCAATCCGACATAGCCGCAACCGTATTTAAGTTCTGCCTCTCGAAACTGCTTCAACCATCGGTACAGAGTCCGTTTGGAGACATCGCTCTGCCCTGCGGCTCCTTGCTCTCGCTCTGCCATGACTGCCCCAAACCGTTGGTTAGCTGCTCTTAAGTCGCTTGGAGATGCTCTCTCCATCAATGCTATTACTTCTGGATTCGTCGCTCCTTCTGCTTCAGGAAAGCTAATCGCTCCGCCATCGAGGAGTTGGTAAAAGAAGGCGGAAGATATTTGCAGTGGCTGACCGATTTCTGGGAGCAAGGTTGTGGTTGTCTCTCCCAGATTCACTAATGTCCAAAGTCTGCCATCCCAGCGCAGGCGAGTGTTGGCAACTAGTGGTGGCAGTGCAGTAGCGGCGATAGATGTAGCTGTTTGATGCTGTCCACTCTGGCTATAAGTGTCGTAAGTTGGGCGGTCTGGATATAGCCTTACTCGTTCGTGCTGCACGAGCGGAACCTTGGACAGCGGGACGTAAAGGTGGTCGAGGACAAGCATTACATAGACATCGTTGGCACAGAGCTGCGATTCTGATGCTAATAGATTGGCTAAAGTGATGCCTGGTGAGGTTTTTACTATCTCTTTCACCCGTGCCAGCATCAACGGATTTCTGTCTGCTGTAAAGCTGAGGTAGTCTTCTAAAAAGATTAAGTTCTGGATGTAGATGGCATCTAATGAGGCATCAGTGCGAACGTGATACTCAAGACCCAATGGAGAAGCATAAGCCTCTCCAGGCGGGCATCGCCACGAGCCATCGGCGGCTATCTGATAGCGGGTGGGGTATTTTTCACTCAGTTTCTCCAGTTCGGCTTCGGTTTTCCATTCCACCCAGGCGGCATTATCCGCGCTCAGAACAAAGAAGTCTGGCGTGTGATAGTGACCGATCTTGCGCCCAGACTTGTTGGTGTATTGAATTTTAAAGCTGGAGGGTTGGTCGTAATACTCTAGAACGTTCGGGTCGTGTTCCATCAAGTAAATCGCCCACAATTCCACTTTGTGGCTCTCAAATTGGATGGTTAGCCCCATTTTTTGGGAAGGGTAGGTGCCACTGACGTTAGAGGCTCGTCCTTGGACGCGACGGCTTGGCGGAGCCGACCGGATCTTAGCGATGTTAGCACACAATTCTCAAAAAGTGCGATTCGTTGTAGTATGAATCACGGTAATCAGTCCGTACATAATACTACCAAGCTGGCTACTAGACATGTAGCA
>JANPIQ010000407.1:0-1851 GCA_031425075.1 Sphingomonadales bacterium | reverse complement strand
TGGGTCAACCGTGACCGTGTCGGGCTTTCGCAGGCTGAAACCAACTGGGTGCGTCGCGAAATCAACGCCATCGAGTCGCAACACCGGATGTTCGCGCGCAGCGGTGGTCGCGTGACGGTTCGTGAAGAGGCGCAGCTCGAGCGTCGTCTTAATATGCTGTCGCGGCGGATCGAACGCGCGCGGATCGCAGCACGCTAACTAGGCGAGGCGAGCGAGCGCGGCCTCCATCGTGGGGTCGCGCCCGTTCGCGATATCTTGCGCAGTTTCACGGATCCGGATGTCGGGCACCAGCCCGGCATCCGGCTCCCGCGTTTCCGGGAAGTAGCCGATCACCGGAAGGTCGAACTCGAGCCCGCTTGCGGGCAACCGTACGAAGAAGAACGCGCCTCCGTTGATGCCGCGCCGGTTGCCACCGGTCGTTTCCCCCATCAGCGTCGCGAGACCGTTTAACCGCGCCAGTTGCGCGAACTGAAACGTCGCCGAACTGTTCTGCGCACTCGTCAGCACTATCATCGGCACATCGATGCGCGGCCCTTTGGCGGCAAGCACGGCTGAATCGTCCTTGCGATTGAGTTGATAATAGCGGGCATCGAACCGCGTTGCCGCTTCGCCCCAGTTGCGGAAGCTATCGTCCCAGGTGTCGAGATGGGGATCGAGCGCCTTGGGAGTCTCGCGATAGCGGATCAGCCGCCGGGCCTTGGGCCGAACAATATCGCGCGCGGCCAGCTGTGACAAAATCATATCACCGCAGTCATTGCCGCCCTCGTTACGTCGCAGATCGACGATCAATCCCTTGGCGCCCTTCAGGCTATCGAGCCGCGAACCGAGCCAGTCCTCCCAGTCCCACTTGCTGTTATAGAGTGCCCAAGTGTCCATCGTGAGCACCGCGACATTGCGTTTCATCTCCCATTGCCAGACGGCCGCATCGCCGCGCGGCTGCGGGCTCGCGAACTGCTTGCGAACGGCGAGCGATAGTGGCGGCATCGTCACCGAACGCCGCCTGCCATTCTCGGTGATCTCAAGCCTGAACCCGTCGCGCCCGGGCGGGAACAGCAGTCCCTGGAACACATCGAAATATTCAAGGCTGTCTTCTCCCGTCACTGACAGCAGTGCGCGGCGTTTCGCATCGTTCGACCCATCGGCACGCGCATAAGGCATCAGCGCTGCCAGCATGTCACGCGGGCGCACACCGTCGATCTGCTGGATAATGGTTCCGGGCATGAACGGCAATGCGCTCGATTGCAGCTGCGTCGCGACCATCTCGCCACCGATCCAGCGAAACGCAAACGGCAGCCGTGTTGGCCGCTCGAACAAGTCGCTCGCAACGGTCTTTTTCTGATTGAAGAAATTGGCGTAGCTGTGCCCGCATTTGATCGTCGCAAGGAATCGTGACAGCGCCAGATAGCGTTGTTCGAGATCGGGTGAAGATACGAACTCTGCCTCTAGCCGCGCGATGCCCTCATCGATCTGGCGCGGACTGTTGTAGCGATACAGACCCGGATGGAGTGTCAGCAGCACCTCGCGCAGGATGGCAATGTCACCTTTTAGGTCGGCTGGTAACGCCGGATTGGCGCGGAGCTGGGTCGCCAGCGCAGCCGCAGGCAGCGCGGCAAGGACCTTGCGCCGGTCAATCACAGCGCCTTGCCCATTTTGAGCAGCGGCACTTTTACGCCTTCGATATCGGCGTGGATCATCGCATCGACCGGGGTATAGCCAACGCGCTCATAGAGCGGGATGCCAGCGGCTGTCGCCATCAGTTCGACCCGGGTGAACCCCGCTTCGCGGGCGAGGGCTTCGCAGATCGTGATCACTTCGCGCCCGATGCCGCGCCGCGCATGATCGGGATCGGTA
>JANPIQ010000406.1:0-8762 GCA_031425075.1 Sphingomonadales bacterium | reverse complement strand
ACACGTCCGCTTTGACCCCCATTCGGGCTTCACCATGATCCGCCAAACCTTTCGAATATGCAAAAAACCGGGCATCGCCAACGCGAATCCCGGCCTAGGCGGCGCGCCTTGCCATAGTGTCACGCCGCTGTCAAAAGCGCGCCAGCCATGCCCGAACCCCGATCTTTTATCGTCAGCGGCCCGCTTCAAGGGCACATCCGCGTTCCAGGCGATAAGTCGATTTCACACCGCGCATTGATGCTGTCCGCGCTTGCAATGGGCGAAAGCCGGATCATCGGGATGCTCGAAGGGCATGACGTGCTCGCCACTGCCGCTGCGCTGCGTGCGATGGGCGCTATCATCGAACGCAGCGAAAGTGGTGATTGGCTGGTGTCGGGCGTCGGCGTTGGTGCGCTGCTTCAGCCTGCACAAGCGCTCGATATGGGCAATTCAGGAACCTCCGCACGATTGCTGATGGGGCTTGTCGCGAGCCATCCGCTGACCGTGACGTTCACTGGCGATGCTTCGCTATCGAAGCGCCCGATGGGGCGCGTGATCGAACCATTGTCCCGGATCGGCGCCGACATAACCGCAAGCCCGGG
This sequence comes from Sphingomonadales bacterium, assembly GCA_031425075.1. GTDB lineage: Bacteria > Pseudomonadota > Alphaproteobacteria > Sphingomonadales > Sphingomonadaceae > Aquisediminimonas. Next base: position 8,181 of record JANPIQ010000406.1, on the reverse strand, counting down.
CGGTCGACTGCCACTGATGGTGCGCGGATTATGCCCGGCCGTCCCGCTATCGTATCGGCTGTCGGTGGCATCGGCGCAGGTGAAGAGCGCGCTGCTGTTTGCAGGGCTGAACACGCCGGGCGTAACGCGCGTGGTCGAGGCGCTCCCCAGCCGCGATCACAGCGAACGGATGCTGCGCGGCTATGGGGCCGATATCACGATCGAAACCGCTCAGGATGGCGTCCGGACAATTTCGATCAAAGGCGAGGTCGATCTCCAGCCTCAGCGCATCAAGGTGCCTGGCGATCCTTCGTCGGCTGCGTTTGCCATGGTGGCGGCAAGCATCGTCCCGGGTTCGCAGGTGCGGATCGACAATGTCGGCCTCAACCCGACGCGCGGCGGGCTGTTGACGGCTTTGCTGGCCATGGGTGCCGATATCGGCAAGGCCAATGAAAAAATCGTCGGCGGCGAGCCAGTTTCCGATATACTCGTGAGCCACGCGCGGCTGACTGCAATCGAAACCGGCCCTGAAATGGTGCCCGCAATGGTCGATGAATTTCCGATCCTGTTTGTCGCTGCAACGATGGCGAGGGGCCGCAGCGTGTTTCGCGGGCTTGAGGAGTTGCGCGTCAAGGAATCGGACAGGCTTGCGGTGATGGCAGACGGCCTGCGCGCAATTGGTGCCGATGTCGAAGAGCTGCCCGACGGCATGATCATCCATGGCCGCGACGGCGATCCGCTGCCCGGCGGGGCGACCATCGCCACGCACCTCGATCACCGCATCGCGATGAGCTTTTCCATCGCAGGTCTGGTATGCCGGAACGCAGTGACGATCGACGGTGTTGCCCCGGTTGCGACGAGCTACCCCGAATTTTTTGCGCAGCTCGACGGATTGATGGGCAGGAGCGATTGATGTGGCGTGGGTTTATCTGATTATTGCCGGCCTGGCCGAGATTGTCTGGGCCTATTTCATGAAAGCATCGCAAGGCTTCACAAAGCCATTGGAAAGCGTGGTGACGATAGGCGCGATGGTTTTCAGCTTCTGGCTGCTGTCACTTGCCATGAGGACGCTGCCTCTGGGCACCGCCTACCCTATGTGGACGGGGATCGGCGCAATAGGGACCTTCATCGTGGGAATTGCGGCTTTGGGAGAAAGCGCGTCGGCCTTGCGAATCGCAGCGGCGATATTGATCGTTGCCGGGCTGATCCTGATGCAGATCGCGAGCGAGGCCTGATGGCGATCGTCATCGCGGTCGATGGCCCCGCCGCGTCTGGAAAAGGGACGATCGCGCGGGCGATCGCCGCGCACTTCCGCTTGCCGCATCTCGATACGGGGCTGCTGTATCGCGCGGTCGGGGTGGCCACAGCGCGCGGCGGCGGAAATCCCGACAATGAAGCCGATGCGCTGGCGGCGTGCAGCTTTGACAATGCGCTGCTTGCCGATCGCGAATTACGCAGCGAAGCGGCAGGCAGCCTGGCCTCGCGCGCTTCGGTTCACCCCCAAGTGCGCGCGGCACTGCTCGCCCGCCAGCGCGATTTTGCCAGTCAGCCCGGCGGCGCGGTGCTCGACGGGCGTGACATCGGGACGGTTATCGCGCCCGATGCCGATGCCAAGCTGTTCGTGACGGCTACCCCGGAGGCCCGGGCGGCGCGGCGGCATTTGGAAGACCCAGGTGCTGACATCACGCACATGATAGCCGACATCCGCGCGCGCGATGCCCGTGATGCAAGCCGCGCCGAAGCGCCAATGCGGCAGGCGGCAGATGCGGACTTGCTCGATACGAGCGATTTGACTATTGGCACCGCCGTCCAGCGGGCGATTGCGCTCGTGGAGGCCCGAATTCGGCCCTGATCGCGCTCAAGTGCGACGCCCCATTCGACCCTTCGCGTAGGTTTTCGAACAATGGATGCTGTGTCGGCATGGTGTCGGCATGGCAGTTCGGCCATCCAAGACCGGCGGATCCAACCGCCTGGCCGGAAATATCGAATCAAGGAATTTCTCACATATGGCAAGTGCTGCCTCCCCCACGCGCGACGATTTCGCCGCAATGCTCGATCATTCGCTCGGCGGCGCCGATCAGGGCTTTGAAGGACGGGTCGTCAAAGGCACCGTCACCGCAATCGAAAACGATCATGCCGTCATCGATGTCGGGCTCAAGTCCGAAGGCCGCATCCCGTTACGCGAATTTGCAAGCCCCGGCCAGAAAGCCGAACTCAATATTGGCGATGAAGTCGATGTGTTTGTCGATCGCATCGAAAATGTGAACGGCGAAGCGATGCTCAGCCGTGACCGCGCACGCCGCGAAGCCAGCTGGGACGCATTGGAAGCGGAATTTACCAAGTCGACCCGCGTCGAGGGCGTCATCTTCGGTCGCGTCAAGGGCGGCTTCACTGTCGATCTGAACGGCGCTGTCGCGTTCCTTCCGGGTTCGCAGGTCGATATCCGCCCGGTCCGCGACGTTACCCCGCTGATGGACATTCCGCAGCCCTTCCAGATTTTGAAGATGGATCGCAAGCGCGGAAACATCGTCGTTTCGCGCCGCGCGATCCTCGAAGAAACCCGCGCCGAAGCGCGCACCGGGCTGATTTCGTCGCTTGCCGAGGGCCAGATCATCGAAGGCATGGTCAAGAACATCACCGACTATGGCGCGTTCGTCGATCTGGGCGGCATCGATGGCCTGCTTCACGTCACGGACATGAGCTACAAGCGCGTCAACCACCCGAGCGAAGTCATCACCATCGGTGACACCGTGAAGGTGCAGATCATCCGCATCAATAAGGATACGCAGCGCATCAGCCTTGGCATGAAGCAGCTCGAAAGCGATCCATGGGATACCGCAGTCGATACCTATCCAGTCGGCGCCAAGCTGTCGGGCCGCGTGACCAACATCACCGAATATGGTGCGTTCGTCGAACTTCAGCCGGGCATCGAAGGCTTGGTCCATGTCTCCGAAATGAGCTGGACCAAGAAGAACGTCCACCCCGGCAAGATCGTTTCGACGAGCCAGGAAGTCGACGTGATCGTTCTCGAAGTCGATACCGAAAAGCGCCGTATCTCGCTTGGGCTCAAGCAGGCGATCAACAATCCTTGGGATGCATTCGCCGCCGAACATCCGGTGGGCAGCGTCATCGAAGGCGAAGTCAAGAACGCCACCGAATTCGGCCTGTTCATAGGGCTCGACGGCGATGTCGATGGCATGGTCCACATGTCGGATATCGCGTGGGGCATTTCGGGCGAAGATGCACTTAACCTGCATCGCAAGGGCGAAGCGGTTAAGGCGGTCGTGCTCGACATCGATGTCGAAAAGGAACGCATCTCGCTCGGCATCAAGCAGCTTGAAAAAGGCGCACCCGCAGTTGGCGGTGGTGCCGCTGCTTCGGGCGGCGGGCTGAACAAGAACGCCGTCACGACGGTGACCGTGCTCGAAGTGCGCGATGGCGGACTTGAGGTCCAGGCGGGTGACGATGGGGCGACGGGCTTTATCAAGCGCACCGACCTTGGCCGCGATCGCGACGAACAGCGCCCGGATCGCTTTCAGGTCGGTCAGAAGTTCGATGCGATGGTCATCGGCTTCGATCGGTCGAAAAAGCCCAACTTCTCTGTCAAGGCGATGCAACTTGCCGAAGAAAAGCAGGCAGTTGCACAATATGGGTCTTCGGATTCGGGCGCATCGCTTGGCGATATTCTCGGTGAAGCGCTGAAGGCTCGCGATACGAAAAAGTAGAAATGATCGGGTCGGCATTAGTGTCCCAATTTGGGCCAAGTAGCTGACTTGCAACGATTAAGCCCCGTCTTCGTCCTGAAGGCGGGGCTTTTCTTTATTCCAGCGAATGAAGATGGGCTTGCATCTTCTCAAGTTTCACACGATTTGCGCGCGGCAGCTGGAAAGACCAGTGCCGGTGCTGCCCAGTGATGACCGCAACATCTGCACGGTGGCACGCTCAACGGAGCGTGTCTGACCAACAATCCGGTGCGGGGGTGGGGTGAATGATCCGTTCGAAACTTATCGGGTTGGTGTCTGAAGATTTTCCGGGTCTCACGCACAGTGAAATCGACGCCGTCGTCTCGACTTTTTTCAACGATATTGTTGCGCAACTCGAACGAGGTGGTCGCGTCGAACTCAGAGGGTTTGGGGCGTTCACCACCCGCGCACGCGAAGGCCGTGTCGGGCGCAATCCGCGAACCGGCGGGGCGGTCGACGTCCAGCCCAAGCGCGTAATGCATTTCAAACCCGGCAAGGAATTGCGATCGCGCGTCAATTCGTGAGAGGCTGGCGCAGCGAAGTTGTGGCGTTATAGCGCGGTCGCAGTGCGGGCGTGGCGAAACCGGTAGACGCAACGGACTTAAAATCCGTCGGGCATTGCCCATGGGGGTTCGAGTCCCCCCGCCCGCACCAAGGCACAGCGCGGGAAAAAATGGCAAAGCTATTTCCCCCTCGCGCAAGCGCGGCCGGCGGCGCGGAGGTGTCGATCAACGGCGGGGCTTGGCCGCGACGGGCCTGACTTAGAACAATCTCCAAGTTTGCGTGTTTTCCAGGCTGTGCACACCTACATGCTCACCCAATGACCGGACACTGGATCGAACCCCACCCGCACGGCATCTACGTGCGCCCCGCAAACATGTGGATCGACCCGTCTCGCCCTGTCGAACATGCGCTTGTCACGCATGGCCATGCCGATCATGCGCGCGGCGGGCATGGCAAGGTTTGGGCGACGCCGCAGACGCTGGCGATCATGGGGCTGCGCTACGGCACTGCCGAGGGTCAGCCTGTCCGCTATGGCGACGGGTTCGAGACGAACGGCGTTCGCATCAGTTTCCACCCGGCAGGCCATGTGCTGGGATCGGCGCAGATATTACTCGAACATGCCGGCGAGCGCGTGATCGTGACCGGCGATTACAAGCGCCGTCCCGATCCGACCTGCGCGCCTTTTGAGCCTGTCCCCTGCGACATCTTCATCACCGAAGCGACCTTTGCGCTCCCCGTGTTTCGCCATCCGCCGACGCCAGACGAAATTGCCAAGCTGCTCGAAGCGCGGGCGCGCTACGCTGACCGCTGCATTCTTGTGGGGGCCTATGCGCTCGGCAAGGCACAGCGGCTGATCGCGGAGTTGCGGCTGGCGGGCTATGACGCGCCAATCTACCTCCACGGCGCAATGGCGGCGATGTGCGACCTGTACCGCGAGCATGGGGTCGATCTGGGCGCATTGCGCGCGGTTGCAGGCGTGAGCAAAGCCGAACTTCAAGGCCAGATCATCGTCTGCCCACCGAGCGCGCTGAGCGACCGCTGGTCGCGGCGGCTGCCCGAGCCGGTCACCGCAATGGCCTCAGGCTGGATGCGGGTCCGCCAGCGCGCGCGCCAACGCAACGTTGAACTGCCGATCATCCTCTCAGATCACGCCGACTGGGACGAGCTGACCGACACGATTGCCGAACTCCGCCCGGCCGAAACCTGGGTGACGCACGGCCGGTCCGATGCGCTCGTTCGCTGGTGCGAACTCCGCCAGATGAAGGCGCGCGCTTTGCACTTGGTGGGTCGCGAAGAGGAGGATGACGGCTGATGCAGGCCTTCGCCGCGCTGATCGACAGCCTTGTCTACACCCGGTCGCGCAACGACAAAATTGCGATGATTGCCGATTATCTGCGTGTCACGCCCGATCCCGATCGCGGCTGGGCGCTTGCGGCGCTGGCTGGCAATCTCAATCTGCCCGAGGTCAAATCGTCTGCTATCCGCAACATGGCAATGGCGCGGTTTGATCCCGAGCTGTTCCGGATGAGCCGCGACTATGTCGGCGATACGGCGGAAACGGTGGCGTTGCTGTGGCAGGATGCCATTGAGACTGAAGATCGTCCGTCACCAACCGTCGATATGGTGGTCCAGACGTTGTTCGAAACGCCGCGCGCGCGCGCACCCGATGTGCTCGCGGCATTCATGGACCGGCTCGATGCCAATGGCCGCTATGCGCTGCTCAAGCTCGCGACGGGGGGCTTGCGTGTCGGCATTTCGGCGCGATTGGCCAAAACCGCGGTGGCAGAGGCATTTGGACTCGACGTCGACGAGGTTGAAGAGGTCTGGCACCTGCTCCAGCCGCCCTACACCGCGCTGTTCGCATGGGGTGAAGGCAAGGCCGAGCGCCCCGACCCTGCCGATCGTCCGCATTTTCGCCCATTCATGCTTGCGCATCCACTCGGCGACGATGTCGTCGATCTCAAGGATTATGCTGCCGAATGGAAATGGGACGGCATCCGCATCCAGATCGTCGCGACGGGCCTGGAAACGCGGCTCTACAGCCGCGGTGGCGAAGACATTACTGGCGCATTCCCCGAAATCGCAGCAGCCTTCACCGGCAAGGGCGTGTGCGACGGCGAATTGCTGGTGAAGGGCGAAGTACAGGGCGGTCAGGCGGCGAGTTTCAATGCGCTCCAGCAGCGGCTCGGGCGCAAGCTCGTCTCGGACAAGATGCTCGCCGATTATCCGGCCTTTGTCTGCCTTTACGACCTTCTGATCGATGGTGAGGAGGATATCCGCCCCCAGCCATGGCACGAACGGCGGGCACGGCTCGAGGCCTATGTCCGGCCGCTCGATCCCGCGACCTTCACCTTGTCCGAAATCCTCGAGGCGGCAGATTTCGAGGAACTGGCCGTCAGTCGCGAAGGCGCTCGCGATGCGGCGATCGAAGGCATGATGCTAAAGCGGCGCGACAGCCCCTACGTCCCGGGGCGCAAGGTCGGGTTGTGGTACAAATGGAAACGCGATCCGCTGACTGCCGATTGCGTGATGATGTACGCGCAGCGCGGCAACGGCAAGCGATCAAGCTTTTATTCGGACTATACTTTCGGCTGCTGGACCGAGGACGGGCAGCTGCTCCCCGTCGGCAAGGCCTATTCAGGATTCACCGATGAGGAGCTGAAGTGGCTCGACAAGTTCGTGCGGACGAACACGGTGGGCCGTTTCGGGCCGGTGCGCGAGGTCGAAAAGTCACTCGTCCTCGAAGTTGCATTCGATTCGATCCACGCATCGAAACGGCACAAATCGGGGCTGGCGATGCGCTTTCCCCGAATATCTCGAATCAGGCGTGACAAGCCGGCGAACGAGGCTGACCGGATTGAGGCGCTCCAAAAACTGACCTCATGAGCGCACGGAGACAAAGAAGAGTTTGGTTCACGCAGAGGTCGCCGAGGTCGTGACGTTCTGGAAGGTCTCTGCGTCCTCTGCGCCCTCTGCGTGAACCCACCTCTTTTGACCTCTCACCGTTTCCCCCGGCAGCGATCCGAGCAGAATTTCACATTGTCCCAGTCGCGTTCCCACTTCTTGCGCCAGGTGAAGGGCAGCCCGCACGCCTGGCATGTTTTCGTCGGCAAATTGCCCTTTTTGACCATTTTCGGCATTGTTTCCTCGACACCGCGCCTGCTTGAACATATATCGAACGCATGACGCAGTTGACGCTCAAGGGCAAACTCGAAATCCTGGCCGATGCGGCGAAATATGATGCGTCGTGCGCATCGTCGGGGACGGCCAAGCGCAATTCTAAGGGCGGCAAGGGCATCGGATCGACCGAGGGCATGGGCATCTGCCATGCCTATGCCCCCGAGGGCCGCTGCATCTCGCTGCTCAAGATCCTGCTCACCAACAGCTGCATTTTCGATTGCCATTATTGCATCAACCGCAAAAGCTCGAACGTTCGCCGCGCGCGGTTCACGGCGCAGGAAGTCGTCACGCTCACGCTCGATTTTTACCGGCGGAATTATATCGAGGGGCTGTTCCTGTCGTCGGGCATCATCGGCAGTTCGAATTACACGATGGAGCAGATGGTCGAAGTCGCGCGCGCGCTGCGCGAGGACCATGATTTCCGTGGCTATATTCATTTGAAGACCATTCCCGATGCCGATCCCGAGCTGGTGCGGCTGGCGGGGCTGCATGCCGACCGGGTGTCGATCAATGTCGAGCTTCCGACCGTCGGCGGGCTCGAAAAGCTGGCGCCGGAGAAAAGCGCGCCGCGGATCGAGGGCGCGATGCTGGGGATGAAGTCGTCGATCGAGGACGGGCGCGACGCGAAGAAGAAGTATAAGAGCGCGCCGAGCTTCGCACCGGCCGGCCAGTCGACGCAGATGATCGTCGGCGCGGACGGCGCCAGCGACGGCGCGATCGTGATCAAGGCGAGCGCGCTCTACGCGCGCCACAGGCTCCGGCGGGTCTATTATTC
>JANPIQ010000405.1:0-5975 GCA_031425075.1 Sphingomonadales bacterium | reverse complement strand
CCGCCCAATCGTAGAACTGGAATCCGCGTTCCCGAAGTGCCGAGACCTCCAGAGGTGATAGTCGCGCAAACACCTCGTTCGCTTCGACCTTATGGACGAGACGATTTCCAGCCGCTTTGCCAATCTGTGCTGCGCCCTTGTTCGCCACCTGTGCGTTGGCAAGCCAGCGGTCATCATCGAGCAGCGCAAGAAGCTGCGCCGCCGCGAACCTGCCCTTCGACTGGAGATGACCTGCTCGCTTCCGCCGTTCGACAAAGCCGGCAGCATGTTCGGACGTAAAAAAGATCAACGCTTCAGCATTCATTCCGCCATTTTTCACAAACCCGAACGATAGCATATCGACCCCTGCGCGCCACGTGAGATCGGCAGGAGTGTCACCCGTCGCGACAACCGCATTGGCAAACCGCGCGCCGTCAAGGTGCAGAGCCCAGCCGCGTTCCCGACACAGCGCACCGATGGCTTCTGTTTCCGCCGACGAATAAACGCGGCCATATTCGGTGGCGTTGGTCATCGAGACCGCGTGAGGCTGTGCCCAATGGACGTCTTTGGGAATGTTGCCAGCTCGCGCCGCAATGGTCTCGGGCGTCAGTTTCGCGCCTTCGCCACCTGCCAGCAGCAGCTTTGCCCCGTGCGTGAAAAACTCAGGCGCGCCACATTCATCATTCTGGATATGCGCCTGATCGTGACAGATGATGCTGCCATAAGGGGGGCACATGCCCGCAAGCGCCAGGCTATTTGCCGCCGTTCCCGTCGCGATCCAGAATGCGGTCACATCGGTTTCGAACAGCTCGGAAAAACGGGCATCAAGGCTTTGGCTCAGGGCATCATTGTCGTATGCGGCATCGGGCGCATTGGCCCGCGCAAGCGCTTCAATTACGGCGGGATGCACCGATGCGGCATTATCTGAAAAGAAACGCATCGAGCGTCCATGCGGGACCGCAGATGCGCGGTCAACTGGCCAGCCAATATCAAAAATGGTGCTGCCGGAGAGGATTGAACTCTCGGCCTCTCCCTTACCAAGGGAGTGCTCTACCACTGAGCTACGGCAGCATCCGATGCAGCCCGCCGCCGGACCGTCAGGCGCGCGGCTATGGAGAAAAGCACTGGACGGGTCAAGGCAATGTCTTAACAGGCTGCCATGGCCAAAGACGAACAGCGCGAAAAACGGTTGGCCGAAGCGCTGCGCGCCAATTTGCGAAAACGCAAAGAAAGCCGTCCGCTGGAAGACACCGGGGCTAAGCCGCAAACCGATCGAGAGTAGATGGCCGGGGCGTATGCCCTGACAGCAACTGTGCCGCCATCGCGGTATCGACATTGCCGCCCGACAGGATCACTGCGACCCTCTTCCCCGCCATCGCCTCGCGCTCCTGAACCAATGCCGCGAGCGCTGCGGCCCCTGCGCCTTCAGCCAGATTGTGGATGGTCTGCCAGTAAAGCCGGATTGCGCCCGCAATCTCATCGTCGCTAACCGCCACAAACCGGTCGGCACCTGTAAGAAACAGCTCGAGCGCTTCTTGAACCGGCGTGCACACCGCGATGCCATCAGCGAAGGTATGCGCCGTCTCGCTGGGGATCAGCACGCCTGTTTCAAACGAGCGTTTGGCGGCATCGACATGGCTCGAAACCACGCCAACCACCTTGGTCTTCAGCCCCAGAGCATCGCGCGCCGCCATCACGCCGCACAGCCCAGAGCCGCAGCCAACGGGCACATAAACGGTATCGAGACCGGGCACCGCATCGAACAGCTCAAGGCCGTAGCTTGCCACGCCGCGCACGAGCTCGGCATGGAAGCTCGGCACCATCCACAGCCCTTCGTTGCGCGCAAGCGACTGGGCGTGCAGCTTGGCTGTATCGAAATCGCGGCCATGTTCGATCAGCTCGGCACCGAAGCCGCGCATTGCCGCGTTTTTCTCCGCCGAATTGCCTTCGGGTACCACAATCACCGCGCGCAGCCCCGCAGAGGACGCAGCGCGGACGACCGCCTGACCATGATTGCCACGCGTTGCGGTCACGATACCGCGCACGTCAGGATGCGTCCGCGCCAGCCAGTCCATGTAGGTAATTGCTCCCCGCGCCTTGAACGCGCCGGTGGGTGTGTGGTTTTCATGCTTGACCCAGACACGCGCACCGACCGCCTGGCCCAGCAGCGGCCATTCATGCTGCGGTGTCGGCGGCACTTGCACATGGACCATCGCAGCCGCATCGCGAAGCTCGGTCAGGCTGAACCCGCTCATGCAAGTGCCTCCAGCACGGCATCGCCTACTGCCGATGTGCTCATATTTCCCCCAATATCGTGCGAGCGCGCCCCGCCATCGAGCGCCCGCGCCACCGCCGCCTCGATGCGATCAGCGGCCTCGGGCATGACCAGCGAATAGCGCAACATCATCGCGGCGGACAGGATCGTGGCCAGCGGATTGGCCTTGCCCTTCCCCGCAATATCGGGCGCGGACCCGTGGATCGGCTCGTATAAGCCTTTGCCGTGGGCATCGAGCGAGGCTGACGGCAGCAGGCCGATCGACCCCACACACATACTCGCCTGATCCGACAGGATGTCTCCGAACAGATTGCCCGTCACAATTGTATCGAACTGCCCTGGATTGCGCACCAGCTGCATCGCAGCATTATCAACATACATATGCGTCAGCGCGACCTGCGGGTATTCGGCAGCCGTCTCGATCACGACATCGCGCCACAACTGCGAGGTTTCGAGGACATTGGCCTTGTCGACCGAGCACAGCCTTTTTCCGCGCGCCATTGCCGTTTCGAACCCGACGCGCGCGATCCGGCGCACTTCGGCCTCGTTGTAAGACATCACGTCATAGCCCTCGCGCAAACCCGACGCCGTCGTACGCAGTCCCTTTTCGCCGAAATAGACATCGCCATTGAGTTCGCGAATGATGATGAGATCGATCGCCGACGCCACCTCGGGCCGCAGCGCCGAGGCATCGGCCAACCCAGGAAATAGCTTCGCAGGCCGGAGATTGGCGAACAGCCGCAATTCCTTGCGCAGTGCCAAGATCGCCTGTTCGGGACGCAAATGCCGATCGAGCGCATCGCAGCCCGGATCGCCAACCGCGCCAAACAGGATGGCATCGGCGCGCTTGGCAAGATCGAGCGTAGCAGGCGGAAGCGGATGCCCCAATGCCCTATACGCCGCTCCGCCGACCAGCGCTTCCTCGAACACCAGCCCCGGCAGCGCGAGCGCATCGAGTACGCGTCGCGCCTGCGCAGTCACTTCAGGTCCGATCCCGTCCCCGGGCAAAATCGCGATGAGCATTGGGCCTCCCTGATCATCCGATGGACGCAACCGGTGCCGCAATCAAGTTTGACGTAATGCGAAGTGGCAGTATCGGTCGGCGGTACCTCGATGGCTCGATGAGCCAGAGACCTATGGTCGACAGATGCCGCTTCCTGGGTCGTGAACATCGAAATGTTTGGAAGGCTGAAGATCGTGTGAACCGCCTAAACCGGTTCAAATTTGAGCTTTTTTCAGCCGCTCGACAAGCCGCTCTCTCGTAGCCATGACATCGCGGCGGTGTTCGCCGAGCAGGTTCGCGACCAGCCGTTTGCGGTTGCGCGCCATATCGAACGCAGTGCCGGTCGCCTCGCCATAGCCGAGCTGCGCGAGCAGCAATTCCTCATATTGTCCCATCGCGCCTGCCCAGCCGCGCGCAGATGGCGCAAATTCAATTGCCGACAACAATCCGTCGAGCGCTGAATACAGTGCCGGATAGCGATGCGCTTCGGGCAAGGTCGCGGCGGTCAGCGCAGTCGCCCAGTCGATGCCGGCAATCGCCAGCGGCTCGGACAGCAGATGCGCGCGACTGGCGAGCGGCTCGACCGACAGGCTGGGCAATTGCGTATCGACCCGTCCGCGCCATTCGCCCTTGATCGTGTTGCCCGCGATCAGCACCGGACGCAGCGAGCGGCCGCGCGCGCCCTGCACATAGCCTGCAAGCAACCCGTGATCTTCGGTCAGTGCGCGGACGATTGCACCTGTTTCACCATGCTGCCGGACGGCGCATACGATGCCCGTCGCGACGACGTGGATCATGGAGCAGGCGGCGGTTCGAGTGCCTCAACCTTGGCTTCCTGAAGTTCGATGCGGAAAATGCCCCACGCCGCAATGAACATCGCGGCAATGACAGGCCCCACGATAAAGCCATTGATTCCTACGACCGCGATTCCGCCGAGCGACGCGATCAGGACGACATAATCGGGCATTCGCGTGTCTTTGCCCACCAGAATCGGTCGCAGAACGTTATCGACCATGCCGATCACGAACACACCCGCAAGGACCAGCACCACACCCTGCCAAATCGCGCCTGTGACCAGAAGATAGATGGCGACGGGCATCCAGATCAGCGCGGACCCGATCGCAGGAACAAGGCTGAGCACGCCCATCACCACGCCCCAGAGCAACGCCGCTTCGATGCCGACGATGGCGAAAACCAGGCCGCCGAGCATACCTTGAACGATGGCAACGACAATGCTGCCCTTTACCGTTGCACGGATCACAGTGGTGAATTTTTCGAACAGATCGCGCCTCGTGTCGGCGCGCATCGGAATGGCTTCTCCGATCCTGCGAACAAGTTGCCTGCCGTCGCGCAGCAGAAAGTATGTGAGATAAAGCATCACCCCGAGTGCGATCACGAAATTGAATGCGCTCGAACCGACATTCACCGCCTGCGTCGCGCCGATCCGCGCTGCGCTCGTCGCCACGCTGTCGAGCTTTTTCTGGAGCGCGTCCAGATCGCCGATGCCGAACCGGTCGAGCAGGCCCTGCGCCCAGCCAGGCAACGCATTGCGAACATCGGAAACCGCGCGCCCGATATCGATCTGGCGCGACTGCAATCGCGAATAGGTATCGAGTGCCTGATCGACGAGTAGCGAGCCGATCATGATCAGCGGGACGATGACAATCGCGATGATAAGGATCAGCGTCAGTCCGGCGGCCGTATTCTTTCGCCCGCGCAATCTGAGCAGGATCCGGTCGTTGACCGATGAGAAAACGATTGCGGCAACAAGGCCCCATAGAATCGCGCCGAAAAACGGCATGATGATCCACGCCATCGCAATCGTCGCAAACACGACAAAGGTCAGAAACGCCCGGTCTTCAAACGGATTGGATTGATCGCTACTCACGCGCCACATGGCCTCCCCTTTCCGACCATAGCAGCTTTGGCCCAGGGGTTAAGCCTTGCGCGGCACGATAGTTCCGGAATTGTCAGGCGCGGGCGCTTTGCCCGTCGTCGACGCGGATAATCGCCCCAGTCACGACTTCGGACGCAGGCCCCACCAAATAGAGCAGGGTCGAATCGGTCTGTGCCACATCGATCACCCGCTTCCTTGCGGTGTGCTGCGCCAGATCGCCCATCCGTTCGAACATGCCGTCTAGCATCTCGGTTCTGACCATACCCGGTGCGATGCAATTCACATTGATGTGGTAGCGCGCCCATTCAACACTGAGCGTTTCGGTCATCCGCGCAATCGCTGTCTTGGTCACCGCATAGAGCGCCGCGCCCCCGCCGGTGTAGCTATAGTGCGCGGTCGAGGCGATGTTGATGATCCGCCCTGGCTTTTCGGCCGCGATCAGCCGCCGCGCGACTTCAGCGGCAAGGATGAACGGCCCGCGCAGATTGACGTCGATAACACGATCGATCAGCGACAGGTCCATCTTGTGCGCGCGCTGCGCATCCGGGATGCCGGCATTGTTGACGAGGATGTCGACCGTCCCGAACGCCTCTTCGCCCTTCTGGACAGCGGCAATCAGATCGTCGGCATTGGTCGCATCCATCGCGACAACCAGCGCTTCGCCGCCATTGGCGCGGATGCCAGCCGCCACTTCCTCAAGCCGGTCGACCCGGCGCGCGGCCAGCACGACTTTCGCGCCCGCCGCTGCCAGCGTCTGTGCGAAGCGGCTGCCGAGCCCCGAGGAGGCTCCGGTGACAAGCGCGACGCGGCCGGTGAGGTCA
>JANPIQ010000404.1:0-15769 GCA_031425075.1 Sphingomonadales bacterium | reverse complement strand
CCCTTGATGTTGCGCTGCATCGCGCGTTCGAATTCGGATTGCGCCTTTTCGAGGATCCCGGCCTGTTCGCTCATTTGGCTTTGTTCGCAGCCTTGGCCGGAGGTATTTTCGTCCGCTTGGGCCTTGCGACCGGAACTGTCGCAAGCGTTTCACTGCGACCTGTCAGCAAAGCCTCGATCCGCGCGAGTTGCGCTTCGACCGCAACCAGCCGCTCGCCAATCGCCTCGATATCGGCCTTGCTCGGCATGTTGGCGGCAGAAAGCGCCTTTGCCATCGCGTCAGCCGTTGCCTCTTTCATCTTCAAGGTGGTCGCGGTTCCCATCTGCATCGCCTGCACGGCTTCGGGGGTCGCCATAACCTTGTTTCCCAGCTCATTGGCTGCGGTTTCCCATTGCGTCACCATATCGCGGAACATGGCGAAGGGATCTTTCGGAGGCTCTCCTGTCATGCCAGGCACAATGAACGCTTAGGGTGTGCCGTCAAGTGTTTCCAGCATTGGCGAAACTGACAGTCGCGGCTAGGCTCGCAGAGGTGAGGACTATCGATCTCAACGCCGATCTGGGCGAAGGCTATGGCCCCTGGTCGATGGGCGATGACGCCGCGATGCTCGGCATCGTTTCGAGCGCCAACATCGCATGCGGCGGACATGCGAGTGATCCTGAGACGATGTTCGCGACGCTACGGCTCGCCAAGGCCAATAATATCGCGATCGGGGCGCACCCGAGTTACCCCGACAAAGAAGGCTTTGGCCGACGGCGGCTGCCGTTTACCACGTCAGAGATCGAGCGCTTCATTGCGGCGCAGGTCGGTGCGCTAATGGCGATTGCGGCGCTGGCGGGCACATCGGTGCGCTACGTGAAGGTCCATGGCGCACTGGCCAACGCGGCTGCCGAGGACGCAAATGTGGCAGGCGCAATTCTCAATGCGATTGTTGCGATCGACAAAAACTTGGCGCTGCTGGCGATATCGGGAACGCAGCAGGAAAAGGTCGCGCGGGCGCGCAACGTGCAGGTTATCAGCGAGGTTTATGCAGATCGCGGTTATGCCGATGATGGCAATCTTGTCGCTCGCAGCCTGCCGGGTGCATTGATCGACGATGTCGACGTTGCGACGGAGCGGCTGCTGCGTTTCGTCGAGACAGGGATGATGCCAACGGTATCGGGTGGGTCGGTCGCGCTCGATGCCGGGTCGATCTGCATTCACGGCGATAGCGCGCACGCTGTGAGCATGGCAGCGCACATCAAGACGGCCCTATTGGCGCGTGGCTTGTCGATAGCGCCGTTCGTCAGCCACGCATGACACCTGTTTATCGGCCGGTTGGCGAAGCGGCCGTGCTCGTCGAAATCGGTGAAACGATCGACCGCACCATCAGTGCAACGGTTATCGGACTGGACCGGACAATCGCTTCGGCAAAAATCGCTGGAGTTGTCGAAACCGTGCCAGCGTATGCGTCGTTGCTTGTCGTGTTCGATCCTGACGCTACCGATCATGCTGGCGTGATCGCAGCGCTCGAAGCGTTGCGTCCCGATGCCCATCGCGCGGCCAATACAAGCGCGGTGCACCGCATAGACGCCAGTTATGGCCGCAAGCATGGCCCGGATATCGACGCCGTCGCGGACGCGACGGGGATGTCGGCCGCCGACGTGATCGCTGCGCACCAGTCGGTCGAGTATCGCGTGTATATGGGCGGATTTGCACCGGGCTACGCCTATCTTGGCGATGTGCCCGATGTGTTGCGGGTGCCACGCAAGACGATGCCGCAATCGGGGCATCCGGCAGGTTCGATCATCATCGCCGGAGGTCAGTGTCTGATCACAACGCTGCCGATGCCGACGGGTTGGTGGGTGATCGGACACACCGATGCTTGCCTGTTTGCCCCCGAGAGCGACCGTCCCTTCTTGCTTCAGCCCGGGGACAGGGTGCGGTTTACGCCGATATGACAGATATTGCACGTTTCACTGTGATCCGCGCGGGCCCGCTGACATCGATTCAGGCGGGCCCGCGTTCGGGGTATCGAAGGTTTGGCGTCCCGCCATCGGGGCCGATCGATCCGATCGCCCATGCCGCCTGCAATGCGGCGCTTGGCAACCGGCATGACGCAGCCGTAATCGAGACATCGCTCGGTGGATTGACGTTGCGCTGCGATGCGGGCGAAGCAGCGCTCGCCTGGACTGGCGGCGATATGACAGGAGCCGTGGATGGCCGCTTCCTGGGAGCGTGGCACGCAATGTCGATACATGCCGGGCAAACGCTGACCTTGCGCAGCGCGAGTGAAGGCAATTGGGCCTATCTTGGCTTTGGCGGTGCGCTTGATGCCAGCACCTGGCTTGGCAGCGCATCGACGCACCGGTTGTCAGGATTGGGCGGTGGCAGCCTCATCGATGGGCAGCTATTGACTGTTACCGCGCGTTCATGCGTTGCGGCAGGTGGCGCTATACCGGCTCCTCCTGCCGGGTCGGCCGATTGCCTTTCAATCGTTCTCGGTCCGCAAGACAGGCATTTCGACCCGCGCGCGATTGCGACATTCTTGGCCGCGCCAATCGAAGCAACGGCACAATTCGATCGCATGGGGATGGTGTTGAAGGGTGACGTTCCAGCCAGTGCGGCTCTGGGGTTGATCAGTGAACCGGCCATCGGGGGCGCGATTCAGATCGACGGATCGGGCCGTGCCGTCTTGCTGCTTGCCGATCATCAGACGACGGGCGGTTATCCCAAACTGGGCGTCTTGGGCTGGCGCGACACCATCGCCTTAGCACAGGCGCGACCCAAACGGCAATTTCACCTTCGCGAGGTTTCTGCCGAACAAGCCGTCGAGGAGGGACGGACCGCCCGGGCCGAAGTCAGACGCTACCTGGCCGAATTGTCCGGAAATACAGGCTCGCTCGCGGACCGACTGGCATCTGGCAATCTGATCAGCGGTGCCGTTTCGGTAGTATCGGAGGCGTAGCAAGACACACAAAGCCCTCCCGCCATGCTGGCGAGAGGGCAATGTCGATCGACCGATGTCGGATTATCGCAGCAGATTGAGCACGCCCTGCTGGCTCTGATTGGCCTGCGCGAGCATTGCTGTCGATGCCTGTGACAGGATTTGCGCTGCCGCAAGCTTGGTCGATTCCATCGAAAAATCGGCATCTTCGATCCGGCTTTTGGAATCTGCAAGATTGGTGACCGACGATGTCAGATTGTTGACGGTCGCATCGAGGCGGCTTTGCGATGCACCGAGCGATGCCCGCTGCGTGGCGACGGTGTTGATGGCGGTATCGAGCGCGGCCAGTGCTGTCGATGCGCCCGCTGACGTCGAAAGATCGACAGTCCCCACACCCAGACCTGCAGCCTGCATGTCACCGATTGCGATTGCGACGGTTTGTCCTGAAGCAACGCCGGTCTGGATCGAGATGCTTGTTGTCGCGCTGTTGAGAAGCGACGTGCCGTTGAAGTTGGTTCGCGTGGCAATATCGTCGATCTGCGCGATCAATGTGGTTACTTCGGTTTGCAGCGCCGTGCGGTCCGATGCGGCGTTGGTTCCGTTTGCCGACTGAACCGCGAGCTCGCGCATACGCACAAGAATGTTGCTCGTTTCGGCCAAAGCCCCTTCCGCTGTTTGTGCGAGCGAAATCCCGTCGTTCGAATTGCGGATTGCCTGGGTGAATCCGCGGATATTGGCATTCATACGCGTGGCGATGGCAAGACCTGCGGCATCGTCTTTGGCGCTGTTGATCCGCTTCCCGCTCGACAGCCGCTCCATCGCATCGCCGAGCATGTCGTTGGCGATCCGCGAACTATTCTGCGCGCGCAACGCGCTGACATTGGTGTTGATGACAGTCATTACAAAAGTCCTTTCTGGCAAGATTGCCGTTGCCGGCTGCTCTGGGAGGATGATGAGCGGCCTCGCAAAGCAGTAACGGCGGGTCGCAACGGATATTTAATCGGCGTCTTCGCGTCGGTTTTCTGGCGCGCACCGATTGCGACATGACCGATCATCGTCAGGTGCCCGCGCGCCTCCTCGGCAAGCATGCGATTGGCACAAGGTTTGCAGATCGCTCCGCACAAGCGTGATTAAATCGAATGCGAGGCGGCTCAATCGATGTCGACAGTTGATCAAACCCGATTGCTTGACATGCGGTCTGCGATCCTTGGCCAGAACGCTGCGTTGCAGAAAGCCGCAGGGAAGGGCGATGGGGTCGCAGCCAGCGGCTTTGGCGGCACGATGAGCTCTGCCATCGAAGCAGTGAACGCGCAGCAGGCCAAGGCCAGTGCCATGTCTGCCGCCTATGAACGTGGCGATACCAACGACATTGTTGGCGTCATGGTCGAACGGCAAAAAGCTTCGCTCGGGTTCGAAGCGACACTGCAGGTCCGCAACAAGCTGTTGTCTGCGTATCGCGACATCATGAACATGCCGGTTTAGGCGGTGGACAGTCAAAACCTTCCCACATGTGCAGCAGCGCCGATGCCGCTTCGTGGCATGCCCATCCTGGGCGGATCGAAGTTTACCGCATTCCGCACCTTTGCCGATCAGCCAGCGGTCAGGCGCGCCTTGCCGGCGATCGGCATGGCCGGGGTTGCCGCTTTTGCCATAGCTGCATGGCTCGTGTTGCAATCGCCTGCGCAAATCCCGCTGTTCCAGGGACTGAGCGACGCAGACAAAGCCGCTGTTGCCGAAGCGTTGCGGACCAGCGGCACTGACTTTTCGATCGACGCCGCAACAGGAAGTATCGGCGTAAACGAAGATGCTGTTCATCAAGCGCGGATGCTGCTTGCCTCTCAAGGTCTCCCCAAATCGGTGCCGAGCGGAGATGCAGTGATTGCGTCCTTACCGATGGGATCGAGCCGCGCTGTAGAAACCGAAACATTGCGCGGCGCGCGCGAAGCCGATCTGGCGCGGACGATCGCAGCAATCGATGCGATCAAATCTGCGCGCGTCCACATCGCCAAATCAGAACCCAGTGCGTTCGTTCGCGATCAGGCGGGTCCGCAGGCATCGGTGATGCTGACGCTTCAGAACGGGCGGACATTGTCCGAAGCGCAAGTCCGCGCGGTCCGGCATCTTGTGGCATCCTCGGTGCCCGGATTGGCAGCCGACAAGGTCTCGGTTGTCGATCAATCGGGCGAATTGCTGTCACAGCAGGGAAGCGCGGCCGAAGACCCGGCCATCGCAATGCAATCGCGGATCGAAGACCGATATCGCGCGTCGATCGGCGCCTTGATCGGCCCCATTGTCGGGCGCGGCAATTTTTCGGCCGAAGTCCACGCCGATCTCGATCTCACAGAAAGTCAGGCCACGCGCGAAACCTATCCCAAAGAAGACCGTGCACTGAAACGCGAAGAGGGCAATCGTTCGGGCAGCAGCGAACCTGCAGCGGCCGGCATTCCCGGCGCGCTTTCGAACCAGCCGCCGCCAGCTGCAACATTGGCTGCCACGCCCCGTGATGTGGCGATCGCGGCAAGCGCCACAAGCCAGACGGCAGAAACCTATTCACGCAGTTTCGATGTCGGGCGCGAAATTTCTGTCACGCACAAGCCACAAGGGCGGGTGGCCCGTCTATCGGTGGCAATTGCCCTGCGCGAACTGCCGGGCGTAAAAAAGCGGACAGCGGCCGAAACCGCTGCGATCGAAGCGCTGGTCAAAGGCGCGGTAGGCTTCGATGCTGCGCGTGGCGATGTGGTTGCGATTTCGTCGCGACCATTCGTGGCCAACGAAGTCGCCGAAACACCGCTCTGGGAACAGCCCTGGTTTGTCCCGCTGCTGCGACAGGCGGGCGCGATGCTAGCGTTCGTCATCATCCTGATGTTTGCCGGTCGCCCGATGCTCAAGGCGATGCGCAATCGCAAGGCCGAGGCGTTGCGAGACAGCGAACGGGCAGTCAAATCGCCGCAGATCGCGCAACAAGACGTGACGCTCGACATGATCGACCGCGCGCCTGGTTATGCTGCGCGCGCCGAACTGGTGCGCGGTTTTGTTCAGCAGAACCCCGAACGCGCTGCGATTGTGGTTCGAGGCCTTGTGAACGAGCCTGCCAATGGCTGATGTTGCCACCACAGCCAATGCAGCAGCCGCTGCCGAGCCCGCGACACCCACGGTTTCCGGGGCCCACGCTGCTGCCATATTGCTGATGCTTCTCGATGAGGCCGAAGCGGCATCGATCCTGAAGCTGTGCGGACCTGACGAGGTTAAGACGTTGGGAGGCGCGATGTTCGCCACGATGGCAGCAAATGAGCGGGATATTGCAGCCGCACTCGACCGGTTTGTCGGTGCAAGTCGCGCATTGCCAAGTCTGTCGATCAACGCTCAACCCAAAATCCGCAACGTCATGGCGGCCGCGATCGGCGCTGCGCGGGCCGAAACGATCTTGATCGACATTGCGCCGGGGGCGAGTGCGCCGCCGCTCGATCTGCTGCGCTGGATGGACGCAAAGGCAATCGGGCATCTTCTTGCGACCGAGCCGGCGCAAGTTGGTGCGATCATCCTTGCCGCCTTGACGCCTGAAATTGCAGCGCAAGCGATCGAGGATCTCGATGAGGCAACACAAAGCGATCTTATCTACCGGTCCGCACGGCTAACGACCATTTCAACCGATGCCCTGAATGACCTTCAGCAAATTTTGGCACAAGCGTCCCCGCCAGCCGCTACGCGACAATCGGTAAGACTCGGTGGCAGTTCCGATGCCGCGCGGATCGTCAATAATCTGAAAAAGCCGACCAGCGACAAGCTGCTCAAATCGCTCAGGAAGCGCGACCGCCAGCTGGCGCAATCGATTGAGGATGAAATGATCGTCTTTGGCAGCCTTATCGACCTCGATAGCAAGGTGCTGGGCGAGATCATGCGAGCGGTCGATGCTGCCACGCTGGGGCTTGCGTTGCGCGGAGCCGAACCTGCGCTTGTCGACAAGATGCTCGGCGCAATGTCGGCGCGTGCGGCGCAAAGCCTGCGTGACGATATGGCCGAAAGCGCCCCTGCCAAACGCGCCGATGTCGAAGACGCACAAAAGGCTGTCATCGTTTCAGCACGCCAGTTGGCCGAAGCTGGAACGATTTCACTCGGTGGGGAGGCGAACGATTATGTCTGATACGATTGCGGTCTCCATACCGGTGTCGCACGCGCATTTGCCGCAGCGGCGGTTCGAGCCGCGTCCGTTTGCAGCGCACCGAGCGCCGATTGCCGATGAGGCGATTCTGACGCGTGAAGACTCGCAAACTTTGGAACAGGCGTTTGCAACTGGGTTTGCGCAAGGCTGCGATCATGCAGCCACAGCGTTTGCTGCCGAACGCGGGCAGCTGCTCGCACTAGTCGCCAGTGCCGCCGCAATGCAGCCCGAATCCAGCGACGAACTTGCCGTTCTCATCGTCAATGCCGTGACGGGCCTGGCGCGATCGGCCATAGGACAGGCAGCTGTAGAATCTGACTGGCTTGTTGCCCGCGCGCGCGAAGCCGCCGCGATCATTGCCGAATGCGATGCTGCCCGCACGCTATGGGTCCACCCAGACGACGCAGCTTTACTTGCCGATGCGAAGCTGACGATCGAGGTTCACACCGATGCCGATGCCGCGCCGGGTTCGATCCGGGTTGCCTGTTCTTCAGGCTGGATCGAACATGGCCGGCCGCTGTTCATCGAACGGATCGATGCCATGAGGATCGCATCATGAGCGGTCGGCTCGTTCAATCTGCCGCTGCAGCGCTCGAAGATTTGCGGCTCCATCCTCCGGCACCGCGTCGTGTCGGACATCTTGTTGCGCATGACGGGCAGATGCTCGAGGTCGAAGGCTTGCCGCTGCCACTGGGCACCAGCGTGTCGATCGATGTTACCGATGGCCTGCCCGTACGCGGCGAGATCGTGGGATTTCGCAACCGCCTCAGCTTGATCCTGCCATTCAGCATCGACGCTGCGTTCGGCGTCGGCGGGCAAGTCCGCTGCGACGGGCCGGGTGGCATGGCCCGTTGCGGCGCTGCGCTGATAGGACGTGTGATCGACGCGCACGGCGATCCGCTCGATGGCAGGCCTGTTCCGCTCGTCGCCGAGCATTGGCCGCTCGCCGGCCGTCGGGTCAATCCACTCCACAAGGGCAGCGTGCGTGACATCTTCGATACAGGCGTGGGTGCGATCAACGCGCTGCTGACCATGGGGGTTGGCCAACGCGTTGCCGTGATGGCAGGCTCGGGCGTCGGCAAGTCGGTGCTGGTGTCGCAGATGCTCGCAGGTGCCGATTATGATGTCGCTGTGATCGGCCTGGTGGGCGAACGCAGCCGAGAAATAAGCGATTTTCTTGAAGCCCGCCGTGCGTCGGGCGCGATGGAATCATGCGTCATCGTAGCAGTACCTGCTGATCAACCGCCGCTGCTCCGCCTTCGCGGCGCGATGCGCGCAACGGCCATCGCAGAATATTTCCGGAGCCTTGGCAAACGCGTCGTTCTGCTGATCGACAGCCTGACGCGCGTTGCCCATGCGCAGCGCGAGATCGGGCTGGCGCTGGGCGAACCGCCGACGATGAAAGGCTATCCGCCGTCGGCGATGGGCCTGATCCCGAGGCTGATCGAACGCGCCGGGTGCGATAGCCGCACAGGCGGATCGATCACCGCGATTTACACCGTGCTCGCCGACGGCGGCGATATGGACGATCCGGTGATCGACACCGCGCGCGCAATCGTTGATGGCCATATCATTCTGTCGCGTCAGATGGCCGAACAAGGCGTGTTCCCGGCCATTGACCTGTCGCGTTCGCTTTCGCGCGTGATGGCCGACATTGTCGATGCCGATCATGCAGAAGCAGCGCGCCGGTTCCGGAGGCTGTGGTCAATTTACGAAGACAATCGCGATCTGTTGCTGATGGGTGCCTATGCTGCGGGAACCGATACCGAGGTGGATACGGCGGTGATGCGGCGCGAGGATATGCTCGGCCTGATCAGCCAACAACAGCAGAAACGGGTCGACTTCGCAACATCGCGGGCCATGCTTGTCGAAGGATTTGCCGCATGAGCGCCGCATCGCGCCGTCTGTCGCGGATCACGCGCATCCGCGGCTGCCAACAGCGCGCGGCGCAATCGGCGCTGGCGCAGGTTGAGATCGAAATGGTCAGGATTGCCCAGACTATCGACCGGATTGGAAACTTCCGAAAAGATTTTGCGCTGACCGCGGCTGCGACGGCGGGACATCACATTTGCTCGGTCGGCGAGTTCGGGTTGCGGCTTAATGCCATCGAGGATGCCTTGTGCGCAAAGCGCGGGGCGGCAGCCGTCAAGCGAGACGGGGCGCATGCCCGGACGATTGCCGCATGGCAGGATCACCGCATCGCTGAAACCCTGCATCAACGTGCGGTCCGGATCGAGACGATCGATGAAGAGCGGCGTGCCTCGGCGCACATGCCGCCGCGTTTGCGCGCAAAATGGGGCGGCGCAGCATGATTGCGCTTGTGCCACTCCCCAGCATCGTGCGCGATGCAACGCCGCTGCCTCCGCTAGCGCCACAAGCGCTGACAGCAGACGGATTTGCAGAGCTTCTGACAATTGCGAGCGTGGCCTTGCCCCCCGCGACTATGGCTGCGCCGGCATTTCAGGGGGCGAACCTGGCAGCCAAGCCAGTTGTTGTGCCGACGGCGCCCGTGGCACCGCCTCCGAACGAGGCAACTGCACCCGATGTCATTCAGTCAATCCCACCGGACGCGAGCCTGTCCATCGACGACGAAACCGACAGCGATCTTGATGCTGACATGGTGTCGATTTGGGTAAGCGACGATCCAGAACCGATTGCCGCAGATCGTATCGCTCCCGACGCGATTGCCGCACTGGTACCAATTGATCACTCGGCGGCCCTGCTGACCGCAGTCGCGGCAAGCCGCGCGGCTTCGCCCGCCATTGCTCCGAAGATCGCCGAAATCGCAAAGTCCGCAGCTGCGCCCGTGCCGGGGTTCCCGCAGCGGGAGGCAAAGCCAAGTCACCACGATCATGTTGCCGGCTCTTCAGCCGTTGCGGCCGCCCCGCCGGTTCCGCCAACATCACAACCATCGGTGCTTCACGATACGATTGAGCTAAAGGCCGAAGGCTCCGAAATCGATGCTCCCCGTTCCGATGCGCCGATCCCGACACAGTTTGACCGGAATTCCGATCTCCCCCGACCGGCAGCTGCAGCTTCTGCGGCGGCATGGGGTATCGGACCAGCACGGTTGTCCGACGCCCGGATGCTCGAAACGCTGCGTACATCAGTCGATCTTGAATCGGTTGCCAACGACATCATGGCGGCGAGCATTGCAACGGGACGCGCCGCGTTTCGCGTGGCGACCGACAACCTTGGTTTGCTCGGCATCGGCATTGATCCATCGCCTGCCGGGTTGGCCGTGCACATCACGACATACGGCGACGAGGCGGCCAGCATCATCGCTGCAGCGCAGCCGCGTTTGCATGAGGATCTGCGTGCGCACGGGCTGCGCGTCAACGAACAGCCGGGTCAGCAGGGTCCACCGCGCGACGGCCAATTGGCGAGCCAGCGTGAACGGCCCCCGCCGCGTCACGCCGTATTGCACGACGTCTTGCAGCGAGAACCGGAAATCCCGTCCAGCGGACATCGCCTGTCCCGGCATCGATTTGCATAGAATAAGGAGTAAATGACAATGGCTGAGGCAGCCAAAGACGGACCTGAAAAAAAGCCCGGGCGTTCGAAAAAGATGATCGTGGCGGGCATTGGCATCGTTGCACTGATCGGCGCGGGCGCTGCGGGCGGCGTGTATGTTTCAGGCAGTCTGGATAGCGGTCCCGCCGAAGACCCGAACCGCCCCAAACTTGTCAAACGCAACGTCGGATCTGCGCCTGTCAGCGATGCGGCCGATGGCAAGCCTGTGCTCAAGGAAGGCACGATTGCCGTCAAGAGCGATCGCGATCCGGTCGATCCCAAGCAATTCGAGATCACCTATTTTCCGATCGAGCAGACGTTCACGGCCAACCTTGCCGATGGGGGTGGCTTTGTGCAGGTGGGTCTTAGCCTTGCGACCTATTACGACGGGCGGGTGATCGCCAACATCCAGCGCCAACTGGTGCCGATCCGATCGGCCGTTCTGCTGACCCTGTCCGATCAGGATGCCGCAGTGCTTTCAACCAACGAAGGCAAGCAATTGCTGCAACGCAAGCTGACCCGGTCGATCAACACTGTCTTGCGCGAAAAAGAAGGTTTTGGCGGGATCGAGAACGTCTATTTTTCGAACCTGGTGATCCAGTGATGGCGCAACCGGGCATCGCGCCGCAACCTTTCGGCCTGTCGCGCCGGCCCGAGACTGCGGATAGTTTTCCAGGGCTCGATGTGCTGGGCGATCGTATCTGTAACGCAACGCATGACATGCTGACGCGGTTTGGATGCCGCACCGCATCGATCTCGCGCGCCGAAACCGAATTGGTATCGGCACACGTCTGGCATGCCCGCCGCGCTGCGTCAGCACTGTGCCTCTTTTCCATGTCGCCACTCAAGGGCCATGCGATGCTGTCGATCGACGCTGAGATGATTGCGCGGCTGGTCGATGTGTTTTACGGCGGATCCGGGAATGTCGGCGCATTCCAGCAACAATTCGGATCGGCCGACGTGCGCATGATCGCGCGCATCGGTGATTATCTTATCGCTGCGCTTCCATCGATATGGCGTGACAGTGCAGTGGTTGCGCCTGAGTTGGTGCCAGATAGCATGGCCGGGCAGGCACCGACGGGGGGTGGTGGAAACATCATCGTCCAGTCGTTTGCTGTCACAGGCCTTGGGGCGTCCCCTGTTCGGCTGTGCTGGGCCTATCCTGTCGAACTGCTGCGGCAGGTCCCCGCGCTAGCAGGCGATCTCGCTGAACCCGTCCCGGCCTTTGACCGTGTCTGGACCGAGCGATTAAACCGCGCGGTGATGGAAGTCAGCATGCCGGTCCGCACAATCTTCGCGCGGCCCGAAGTCCCGCTGTCGCGGCTGCTGGTGTTGAAACCCGGAGACATCATTCCGGTATGCCTGCCTTCCACAGTTCCTGTGACGATCGGCGGACGCATTTTTGCCGAGGGCGTCGTGGGCGAATCCGGCGGTCGGACCGCCATCCGCATCGCGCGCATCGCAGAAGGATTACATGTTGATGACTGACATTCTTACTCCCGAGTTCGACAGCGCGGACGTCGCGCCGTCGCGGCCCGACACCAATCTCGATATCCTGTCGGGCGTTTCGCTGCGCGTTTCAGTCGAGGTCGGATCGACATCGATGCGTCTCGCTGCGCTGCTCGCCATTGCCGAGGGGAGTGTGATCGAACTTGACCGGCAAGCCAATGATTTGCTCGATATTTTCGCAAATGGGTCGTTGATCGCGCGCGGAGAGATTGTCTCGGTCGATAACCGCTACGGCGTTCGTGTGACTGAGGTCGTTGCACCCGAACGCCGCACGCCAGCAATCGAACGGCGGCTGTGATGGCGATGTATATCCTGAAACTGGCGATCATCCTTCCGCTGGTCTGTGGTCTTGCCTGGGGATCGCTGATGCTTTGGAAACGGTTGCAGCGCGGGCTTCCTGCGATGGGGCCGGGCGCGCGCGCAGTTCGCATCGTCGATGCCGTATCGATGGGCACGAGCGGCAGGCTCATCGTCGTAGCGTTTGGAGGGCGCAATCTTCTCGTATCGGCGACGCGTGGGCAGATCGCGCTTATCGCCGAGGCTGCATCGGAGTCGGCCGATGCTTAAGATGTTGCTGGCGATCCTGTTCGGCATGATGATGGGTCACCCGGCATCGGCGCAAACGGGTGCGGGCGTGTCGCGCGCCATCGAGGCAATGTCGTCAGGTGGCGAATCATCGCTGTCGCTGTCGTTGCAAATCCTCGTCTTGATGGGGTTGCTGACGATCCTGCCGTCGCTAATCCTGATGATGACGAGTTTCACGCGGATCATCATCGTGCTGTCATTGCTGCGGCAAGCGCTGGGGTTGCAGCAGACCCCGCCCAATCAGGTGCTGGTCGGGCTGAGCCTGTTTCTGACGCTGTTCATCATGCAGCCTGCCATATCGCAGATCGATAAGACCGCGATCGAGCCTTATGGCCGAGAGGAAATCAGCATCGAGCAGGCTATCGACCGGTCGGGCAATGCGCTGCATGGCTTCATGATGGCGCAAACGCGCAAGACCGATCTCAAACTTTTTGCCGACATCGCCATGGCCCCCGCGTTTGCCAGCGAAGCTGAAGTACCATTCTCGATCCTGTTGCCCGCATTTGTGACAAGCGAGCTCAAGACGGCATTCCAGATCGGATTTCTGATTTTTCTGCCCTTCCTGATCATCGATCTCATTGTCGCGTCGGCACTGATGTCGCTCGGCATGATGATGCTCTCGCCGACGATCATCTCGATGCCGTTCAAGCTGTTGCTGTTCGTTCTGGTCGATGGGTGGGCGCTGACAATGGGTTCGCTTGCCACATCGTTTGCGAGTGCGTGACGTGGACGGAAGCTATTTTATTGGTATCGCGCAACAGGCGTTGTGGATCCTGGCTTTGGGCTCGGCACCGATCCTTGTGCCTGCGCTGGTGGCGGGAATTGTCCTTGGGATGATCCAGGCGGCGACCTCGATCAACGAAGCCACGCTCAGCTTCGTGCCAAAACTGATCGTCGTTGGCCTGTGCCTTGCGCTGTTCGGCGGCAGCATCCTGATCCTTGTTGCCGATTTCACGCGAGAGATATTTGCGCGGATACCGGATCTGGTGCGATGACACCGATTGCGCTGCCCGATCTCGAAAACCAGTTGCTGTTGCTGATCCTGGCATCGATCCGTCCTGGCGCAGCGTTAATGGCTGCGCCCGTATTTGGCGCAAGCCAGGTTCCGCTGCAATTGCGCCTTGTCGTTGCGCTTGCCATTGGCGTTCCCGCGTCAGGGATTGCGCAGATGAACTTGCCCGATGGCGGCATGATGTCGTGGGCAGGCGCAAAGCTTGTTGCGTCCGAGGCCTTGATTGGCGTGTCGATCGGCTATGTCATCCAGATTGCGATGGCTGCAGCCGCAGTCGCTGGTGAGACGATCAGCAATACGATGGGGCTAGGATTTGCGGCGATGACCGACCCGGGCAGCGGACAGGCCACACCTGCCGTGGGGCAGTTTCTGACGATCCTTGCAACCTTGATCTTTCTTGCCGCAGACGGCCATCTTGCCGTGATCGAAGTCGTGCTCGATACCTATCGGGTCTTGCCGCCTGGCGAGTCCGGGCTCGGCCTAGGATCGTTATACGCGCTTGTCGAGTTTGGAAGTCTGGCGTTTTCGGCAGGCGTGATCATCGCACTGCCCGTGGCGACCGCGACGGTGCTCGTTCAAATTGTCCTTGGCGTCGTCTCGCGATCTGCACCGACGCTCAATCTGTTTGCCGTTTCACTGCCGGCAAGTCTGATCGCAGGCATCATACTGATGGCAATCGCCACGCCGGTCATGGCCGACGCCATCGGTTTGGCGCTGTTCGACGCAATCGGCTTTGCGCAGACGGTCGCACGGTCGTAACCGGTGACAGATACACCCGAAAGCGATCAGAAAACCGAAGACGCCAGCGTCAAGCGCCGCGCCGATGCCGCACGCGATGGCGATGTGTTGCAATCGCGAGAATTGGCGACCGCTTTGGTGATGGCCGCTGGAATCGGGTGGCTGCTCATCGCGGGCAAAGCCTTGTATCAGGCGTGTGCGACACTGTTGCGCGACGCGCTGTCGCTAAGCCAGGCCGAATTGCGCAGCTTCGATCCCGCAGCCGCCGCCGCTTCGCTCGGAAGTCATGTCGCAGGACCGATGATGGCTTTGCTGGGCGTTACTCTGTGTGCAGCAGTAGCCGCGCCTGTACTTTTGGGATCGGCAGGGTTTCGCAGCAACGCGATGGCGTTCAAGGCCAGCCGGATCAACCCGCTGGCGGGCCTCAAACGGATGTTCGGCACGAATGGACTTGCCGAACTTGTCAAGGCAGTTGCCAAGACGTTGGTGTTAGGCGGGCTGGGGTGGTGGCTCATCACGTCGCGCCTGCCGATTGTCATGCAGCTGGGGCGGGGAGGCGTGGAACCGGTCGCGCACGGTATCGGGGGCGTTCTGGCCGCAACGCTGGGCTGGCTCGCACTGGGGCTATTCGTCATCGCGGCAATCGATGTGCCTGTTCAAGTTGTTCAGCGGAACAAGAAGTTGCGCATGACCAAGGAGGAGGTGCGCGAAGAGCATCGCCAGTCAGAAGGAGCGCCCGAACTCAAGGCGGCGCTGCGCCAGCGCCAATATGCGATGCTGACGCAATCGGCTCGGAAGGCGATCGGTGACGCCACTGTCGTTCTTACCAACCCGGCGCATTTTGCCGTCGCGCTCCGCTATGTGCCGGGAAAGGATGCAGCGCCCGTCGTCGTCGCGCGCGGACGCGATGAGATTGCGCTGGCGATCCGGGTGCTGTCTGCCGAACGATCGGTGCCCGTTCTCGAATGTCCGCCTCTCGCGCGGGCGATCTATTTTACCAGTCGAACCGGCAAAACCGTGTCCGAGGATCTTTATGTTGCGGTCGCAACGGTGCTGGCATTCGTCTTCACCCTCGATCGCGCACAGTCTGACGCTATCGATGCCCCCCAAATCGTCTTGCCGCCACTGTTCCGGTTCGATGAACACGGCCAGCGCCAGCCAGGCTAAAGTGTTGCGCGCTCACGCCGTATCTGACCGTGAAGGGATAATCGCAATGCAGACCAATATAGCGAGCAGCCTGGGGGCAGGATCGGGGATCGACACCATTGCGCTTGTCCGCGATCTTGCTGCTGCATCGCGCGATGTGAAGGTCAGGCGGTTCGATCAG
>JANPIQ010000403.1:0-3192 GCA_031425075.1 Sphingomonadales bacterium | reverse complement strand
CATCCCCTCATCCCCTCATCCCCTCATCCACTCATCCACTTAATCCAACCTCACCTATGAAGTCACCCCTCAGTAACCACATCGCCCCCTTCGCCGCCGTCTCTTTTCAGAAGAGCTTTCTCTCGCTTTTCGCTGGTGCGCTGGCCGCCGGCTTAAGTGTATCTTCCGTTTTTGCGCAGCAGTATTACCCGGATGCCAACAGCCCGATCGGCGGCAACCCGGATCTCCAGGCTATCGAGTTCCAACTGAATGCAGTAAATCCCAACGCCACGCTCGCGGTGCCGCCGCCCGCCGGGAAAACGGTTGCGACCGATCTGGAGCTTTCACAGGCAACAGCGCGCGCTGTTGGGGACGAGATCGACGGCACGGATGTGGCGGGAGTGACGGTTGCGAGTCTCGTCAGTGAGGCGTCGAAATACCGGCCCGCCAAGACAGGGCGGATCATTTCTGAGGTGACGGCGGCGATCATTGCGACCGGGACGGCCGCTCAGATCACCGCGAATCTCGAAGCTGCGACGGGCGCTGCCGCCGCTGCAAATCCCAAGGGAGCGAAGAGTGTTGTGGCGAGCGCCTTGAAAGTCATTGCCACGCCGGCTTCGACGACCGCGGGCAATGCGGATGACATCGTTGAAGAAACGATCGAAAACGCCAAGGCCTTCGCTGACAAAATTACGAGCGCTGCGATTAAGGGGCTGAAGAAGGCCCCCGTCGCGGACATTCCGACGTTGGTGCAGGATGTCACCACCGAGGCTGTGCAGACGATCTTCCAGGTTAATGCAGTGAATCTCCTCGAGGAGGTCGTGTCTGCCGCATCTGCCGCGGGGACTTCACTTAACGTGCCTTTGGGCTCCATCCTCAATCGCGCTTTCCTCCAACTCGCGGGGCCGAACAACACCCAGGAAAACGCGGGTGCGATCGTTGCTGGGGCGCTGCGCGGCGTCGGCACCAGCGGAGTGGCCGTGGTGAAGCAGCAGGCGCAGACGGACACAACATTCGATGCCTACACCGATGTGGTTGCGGACGCATTCAATGCGACACGCTCGGCGCTCCCGGAGGCGTCTGCGGACGCGTTTGAGGCGTTCGTATCGGCGGCGAATAGAGACTTGATCGCTGCCGCGGTGACCGGCGGCGTAGCTGGCGTGCAACGTTTTGCGCCCGAGATCGTCGAGCGCGCTCTACGCGAGGACAATACCCTGGCTGGGAATGACACGACGGCCGAGATCATCACCGCCGGCGTTCGCGCCAATCCGAAAGCTGCGGCCAAAATTGTGACCGCGGCTGTTGGCGAGGCCGGCGCGGCGTTGGTCGAGATCACGCAAGGTGCCGTCGGGGCTGCCCCAATCGAGTTGTCGGGTGCGATTGTCACGGCGGCGTTGAAGGCGGCGGGCGGTAAAGATGCCGCCCTGAGTGATGTCCAGGCTGTCGTGACGGGTGGGATCAACGCGGTCGAAGTCGTCCAGCCGGGCGCGATCGCCGGGATTGCCCAGGCCGCTGCCAGGACCAGCAAGCAGAGCGAGGCCGTGCTCAACGCAGCACTCCTCGCCGTTCCGACCAACCTCCAGTATCAGGCGGTGATTGGAACGATTGCTGGAGACAAGAAGAACGCCTTTGCGATCAGGACTGCGGCGCTCGATGGGACTGCGCCATCGGTCGCTCCGAGCCAGGTTGCTCCGACTACTCTCGGTGCGGATACCGCCATCGCCGTGCAGGGCAACTCGAAGAACTTCTTCAACATTGCGCAGCAAGCCTTCGGACAGGCGGATACGGAAGCGAAGACGCTGGCGGTCATTTACGGGGCGGGCTTGGTGAATCCCAAAGGCGCGGCCGCTATCGCTTCCCTCGCCATTAAGCGCACCGCGTTTGATCCCGCTACGATCACCGCCGCCGCCACCAACACCAACCGTAAGGCGGCAGTTGGCATTGATCTAGCGACGAGAACGGCGCAGTTCGTCAAGTCCCCCGGTGGAGTCGTTGGCTTGTTCGACTTCGTTGACCACTTGGTCTTTGAGAATCCCAAGTTCGCTGGCGAGATCGTTACAGGTGCCGCCGTTGTCGCGCCAGACAAGGCGCACTTCGCCGGGCACGCTGCTGCCTTCCGGGCTCCGACGCGGGCTAATAAGGTGATTGCGGCGCTGTTCGCCTTCACCAACCTCGATAACCAGAATCCCGTGGGGGCCATCACCAATCCTCCAGCGGCAGCCGCTGCGCTGATGGCCGGTGTCACCGTCGGAGTTTTGGAAGCGAAACTCGATCCTACCGACCCCACTCGGAGGAAGGAGGGCGCGGCGCTCAAGTCGGCGGTTTCAACCGCGGTTAAGGCTGCCCTCCTGCTGGAGGGCACCGCTGTCAGGACTTCGGACGGCACTCCCGGCGGAATGGTTTCCTTCTCTCCGACCAAGAATGGCCCGGCGGGCGTCGTGACTGGATATATCAGCCAAGTCGTCGATGTCGGTCAGACCGACATCAATGGTGGTGCAACCGGCATCATCGGCGCTGCCATCACGGCCGCCGTTAAGGCTGCCAAGGCGCATGCCTTGTCGATCGCTCAGGCCGCCGCTCAGGCCGCCTCTTTTATCGCCTTCCCCACGAATCCCGCTCTTCGGGCGACGTATGACGGAACGGCCATCGCCATGGCGGTCGCAAATGCGGGGGTCATCTCGTTCGCTCAAGCAAAGGCGGCTGTAGACTTCGGTAAGTCTGAAGCCGTCGCAGGAACGGTCGGTGCCGGTGCCGCTGGTGTTGTGAACTACGCGCATCACACCGGGACGGGTAGCCCAGTCACCAGCATCTTCGACCTGTAACGCAGCTCCAATTGGCCAACGCCCCTGCAACGTCGTTGCAGGGGCGTTTTGCTGTCCGGCTCGCAGCTCGCTGTTCGCCGTTTGGCTGAGTCGGTTTCGCCCGCGGCTCGAGACTTTTTCCTACTCGAGCACTGAGCGACTGCTCTCTTCGCCCGGCGGCCCGCGCTCGGCCGGGAGCGCTCAAACTACCGTGCATCTCTTCCTCGCTATCCTGTTGGGCGTCTCCTTCGGCGTAATCCAAGCGCTAATCGGCGGCGCCAAGCTCGTTTACAGCCTGCCGGCCTATGCGTTCGTGGGGCTCGTCGGCCTGATTGCGGCGTTTGTGCCGTGGGGCCGCGGTGGGGCGACTCCGCGGATTCTGTGCGTCGCGTCCACTCTGGCCCTCGCCGTG